>JAFGFC010000083.1 GCA_016931325.1 Spirochaetota bacterium
ATCCCCAGGAGGGATAGGATTCGACCAAGACCAGGAAGGGAGTCGGGTCGAATCCCCAGGAGGGATAGGATTCGACCAAGACCAGGAGGATAATTCTACTCGAATTAAAATAGCTATTATCATTGTAAAGATAAGATAAAAATTAATTTAGAAATAGCTTGACAAATGAACCATAGTGCAGTATAATATATATGAACCATAGTTCATTTGGAGGTTTTATGACCAAACCCAGAAAAGACAGGCAGGTAAAATCCCCTCCTTTTATCGTCTTTTTCAAGCCTCAGGGAATCCCTCTGGTACAGCTGGAACAGGTTATCCTGACCGTAGATGAATATGAAGCCATTCGTTTGGCTGATTGGGAAGAGCTGAAGCATGATGAAGCCGCCTCCAAAATGAAGATATCACGTCCTACATTTACCCGTCTTCTTAACACGGCCCATAAGAAAATATCAGATGCGCTGGTTAATGGAAAGGCAATACGGATAGAAGGCGGTAATTATATCCTGTTATACAATAGATTTTATTGTCAAAATTGCAATTACATCTGGAATTTAAAACAGGGGCAGAGCCTGCCACTGGTCTGTCCTGAATGTGGCAATACGAATATTGTTAATCTAAGTCTTCAATGTGGACATGGAAGAGGTCGGAAAGGATGGAGGCATCGGGGCGGTTCGTTTTAATTAAAAAAAAATATTTATATAGGAGGTGAATATTATGCCAGGTGGAGACAGAACAGGTCCGTTAGGCATGGGACCCATGACAGGAAGAGGTCTGGGATTTTGCGCGGGTTATGCCTCACCCGGATATCTTAATCCTTCATTTGGTCTGGGAAGAGGGATGGGATTCGGAAGAGGAAGAGGCCGTGGAAGAGGATTCTGGCGATGGGGATACTATGGTAATCCGTATGTTAATCAGGTTAATTATCCTTATCCCATAACACCTTATAATCCCTATACCCCTCAAATTTCCGCACAGGAAGAATCCAAAATGCTGAAAGATCAGATCGATTTTCTGGAAGAGCAGATCAAATCGGCCAGGGACAGAATAAAGGAACTGGAGAGGGATCAGGAATCCAAATCCAAAAAGTAAAATAATGGATTTTCCAGGAAAAGGGACTATCACTCTCAGGATAGCCCCTTTTCCCCTGTTATTATAATCATTACACAAGGAGGAACGAAATGAAAATAGCGATCACTTCAACAGGACAGGACCTGAATTCTACTGTTGATGCGCGTTTTGGACGGTGTCAATATTTTATCATATATGATACCCAGACAAAAGATTTTCAGGCCATAGCCAATGAAGCTCTGTCATCAGGGAGCGGCGCCGGTGTGCAGGCCGCTCAGACAATAAAAAATAACGGAGTTCAGGTTGTCCTGACCGGGAATGTCGGTCCCAATGCCATGACCACTCTCAGCGCGGCGAAAATCGGGGTGGCTGTCGGCGTTATGGGCACGGTGAAAGAGGCCATAGAAAAATATTCAACCGGCGAATACAAGTTAGCAGACCAGGCCAATGTTTCGGCCCATTTTGGATTTAAAGAAGAATAATATTGAAAGGAGGTAAACAGTATGCCACAGGGAGATGGAACAGGTCCGTTGGGCATGGGCCCAGGAACAGGCAGAGGCAAAGGCCGCTGTCGCAAAGGAGGACAGGGTAAAGGCAGAGGATCCGGAAGAGGAATGGGAACAGGTATGGGTTTTGGACAGGGTATGGGTAAGGTTCAATCATTCGCCAGTCAAAAAGCCTTTGTTGACCCTGAAAAATGCACGGCATGCGGCGTTTGTGTGGATATCTGTCCTGAAAAAGCCATTACTTTAAATGAGAAAGCCTGGATTGATGATAAAAAATGTAATGGCTGTGGCCTCTGCATTAATGAATGCCCGACTCAGGCCATAAGATTGCAGTTATAGAACAAAATAATGAGCAGTCAGTACAATAAAATAAAACAGGCCTGTAAAATATTGAAATTAGGTGAAACCGCTACCAGGAAAAAGATCAGGGACAACTATTATAAATTATGCCGGAAGTGGCATCCTGATAAGTGTAAAAAACCAAAAAAGAAATGCATGGAAATGATGAAAAGGATAATAGAAGCCTATAAAATAATTACAAAGTATTGTGATAACTATGTATATTCTTTCCATGAAAAAGAGATAAAAAAATACAGTTCGTATGAAGAATTATGGAATGCACAATACGGGGATGATGCCCTTTTCGGATATAATAACAATGATAAGAAATAAAATAACCATGGATGACCTATGATCATCTCAATAGCCAGCGGCAAAGGAGGCACGGGAAAAACAACCATGGCAGTCAATCTGGCCATGGCCCTGAAGTATGCTCAATTGATCGATTGCGACGTGGAAGAACCAAATGCTCATATTTTTTTAAAGCCATCGATCAATCACATTGAAGATGTGAATGTCCTCGTGCCGAAAGTGAATTATCAATTTTGCACGTTCTGCGGAAAATGCTCTGACTTTTGCAAGTTCAACGCGCTGGCTGTCATGGAAAAGCAAGTCCTGATATTTCCCGAGCTGTGCCATAACTGCGGCGGATGCAGGGTCGTATGCCCGGAAAACGCTATTTCGGAATATGAAATATCCATCGGAAAGATCCGAAAAGGGCAGAGCAGGGCAATAGATTTTCTTGACGGGTACCTTGATATCGCCAGGCCATCTCCGGTGCCCATTATTAAAAAGTTAAAAAGTCTTGTTTCAGTGCAAAATACGGTTATTATTGATTCTCCTCCGGGAACATCCTGCTCCATGGTAGAATCTATAGAAGGTAGTGACTACTGCCTCCTGGTCACTGAACCAACACCTTTCGGGCTGAATGATCTAAAATTAGCAATTGATGTGGTAAAAAAATTAAATATCCCCTTCGGCGTGATCATTAATCAGTCAGATATAGGGGATCAGGCTGTTAAACAATTCTGTGATTCCGAGGGAATAGAGGTTGTAATGGAGGTTCCCTACAGCCGCAAAGTCGCTCAAGCCTATTCCCGTGGCAGGGCCATGATAGAAGAATTACCTGAATATAAAGCCAGATTCCAATCTTTATATGATCATATCAAGGACAGAATAAAATGAAACAGATCGTTGTGATCAGCGGTAAAGGCGGTACGGGAAAAACGACACTGACAGCCTGTTTTGCGGCTCTGTCAAAAAACAAGATCATCTGTGATTGCGATGTGGACGCGGCTGACCTCTATCTTTTACTTGGCCCGGATATCATGCATGAGGAAAATTTTACCGGGTCTAAAGTAGCCCTGATCGATCCTGAAAAATGCAGTGAATGTGGAGAATGCGTGAAAGCCTGCCGGTTTGACGCCATTATTGATCTTGAAATTGATCCTGTTAAATGTGAAGGTTGTGGTGTATGCGTTTATTTATGCCCTGAAAAGGCTATTGTCATGAATAATCGTGTGGATGGAACGATATTCTTGTCTGATACTTCATACGGCCCGTTCTTCTACGCCCGGTTGAACGCGGGAAGCGGGAATTCCGGTAAACTGGTGACCGAGATAAGAAAAAAAGCCTTTCAGAAGGCATCTGACATGAAAAGCGAGCTGATACTGATCGACGGGTCTCCCGGTATCGGGTGTCCTGTCATCGCTTCGATCTCCGGCACGGATCTGGCTTTGATCGTTATTGAACCGACCCTATCAGGAGAGCATGACCTTTTACGTATAGCCGGCTTGACAGAACATTTTAAAATACCTACCTTGGTTTGTATCAATAAATTTGATATAAATGAGGATATTTCAAATAAAATTGAAAATATATGCAATGAAAAAAAAATCCCGGTGGTGGGAAAAATTCCCTATGATCCGATCGTGACACGGGCCATGATCGAGAAAAAAACAGTTATTGAATTTACCGACAGGCCTGTTAAAGAACAAATCCAAAATATATGGAAGAATATATATGAAAAATTATCTGGATAAAGCCAGAACAGAATTTTTTTCGGTTATCGCCAAAAAGAACCTGCTGGACGAACAGATCAGCATAGAGGCCAGGGTCCTGACGCCTGAAGAATCCATAGGACACCCCGAAAGAGATGATTTTCCCCTGCTCAAGGGTAAAGAGAGGATAATAGAAGCAAAATTTAAAAAAAGCATAGGACATGTTTTTACGGACAGCCCGGGCTTTTATAAAGGCACATTGCAACAGATATTAAACAGACCCCTGAAAAACAATTTTGACCGGGCCATACTGATCGCTTCGATAAACGCAGTCATGCGTCATCTGGGCCTGATCAAGGGAACCATACACTGTAAGGATAATGAACCTGAAAAATGTGCTAAAAAACTGGCAGCCTGGCTGATAAAACATTACCCTGACAGAGACAGGATAGCCCTGTTGGGATTTCAACCGGCTTTTATAGAGACTTTATTAAAAGAATTTTCTTTGAATGTGCTCGATCTGGATAAAGATAACCTGGGAGAAAAATACGGCATTCATGTTTTTAACAGCCTGGAATTCTATCAATCCATTTTGCGCTGGGCAGACATGGCTCTTGTCACAGGCACGGTTTTTGTTAACGGAACCATTGAAAACATTGCCAGGGCCAAGCCGCTTCAGGATATCATCTTTTACGGCGTGACCGTATCCGGTCTGGCCCGGTTATTGGATCTGAAAAGAGTATGTTTTTGTTCGAAATAAGGAGTGGAAATGGACAGAGAAAAGCAGATGAAAGAGCAGGATAAGAGAATTGACAGGAACCTGAAAAAGATCAAACATAAGCTTATTGTCATGAGCGGCAAAGGCGGAGTGGGGAAAAGCACAATGGCCGTTAATCTGGCCGTTTCATTATCAGGAAAAGGTTACAGCGCCGGGCTTCTGGATGTTGATCTCCATGGGCCCAATACATTAAAAATGCTGAATATAGAAGATGAAAAGATCATTTCTGATGGCCAGAGCATGTTACCCATAAAATATTCCGATAATTTAAAAGTGATCTCCATAGCCGCTTTATTGGATCAGAAAGATGCCCCTGTTATCTGGAGAGGTCCTTTAAAAATGGGTGTGATCAGGCAGTTTATCGCTGATGTCAAATGGGATGATCTTGACTGGCTGATCGTCGATTCTCCGCCTGGAACAGGAGATGAGCCTTTAACAGTTGCCCAGATAATGAAAGGGTCCAAAGCCGTTCTTGTCACGACTCCCCAGGAAATCTCTTTGATGGATGTGCGAAAATCTGTTCATTTCAGCAACAAGCTGGATCTTCCCATAGTCGGGATCATAGAGAACATGAGCGGACTGATCTGCCCTCACTGTTATAAAAAAATCAATCTTTTCAAGTCGGGAGGGGGTAAAAAAATGGCTGATTCCATGAAAATAGATTTTTTAGGATCCATTCCCCTGGATGAAAAAATAATGGAATCAACGGATTCCGGAATTCCTTATTTCACACGGTATAAAGATTCTGCCGCGGGAATAGCCTTTAATGAGATCGTTGATAAAATTATCCAAAATGAAATAAAAGGAGGAAAGTAAAATGAAAATAGCCATATCAACAGACGGGGATCTTGTATCAGCCCATTTCGGAAGATGCCCTTCATTTACCATCGCTGAGATAGAGGAGAATAATCTGGTAAAAAAGGATGTTATCGATAATCCCGGGCATCATCCCGGTTTTATACCTGATTTTTTACATAAGAAGGGTGTGGAATGCATCATAGCCGGAGGCATGGGCATGAAAGCCCGTTCCCTGTTTGATCAATTCGGGATAAAGACGATCATGGGCGTGGAAGGCCGTGTCGATGATGTCATTGACCAGATTTTAAAAGGAACCCTGAAAGAAGGGGAAAGCCTGTGCAAGCCTGGCAAGGGCAAGGGTTATGGTCTGGATAAAACAGACAGCCATTGTCATGACCATGAGTGAAAAGGATGATAATAAAGAGATCTTTTCAGGCGAGCCCTGCATATGGTATGCTTTTTGTCCCATGAAAAGATTTGTTGAACAGGGATTGCTGGATAAGAAGTGGATCAGGAAATACTGCTTTGGAGATCAAAGTCAATGTGTCAGAAAAAAACTGGAGGATGAGGGAAAATACCACCCTGATAATATGCTCCCGGACGGGAGCATTGATGAACGGTTAAGGTAATTAAAATATGAAAACCTATCTTGATTGTATACCCTGTTTTTTCAGACAGGCTCTTGAAGCCGCCAGGCTCACCGGGGCCGGCGAAACAACACAGAAAAAGATACTGGATGAACTGGCAGAAATGCTGCCTCGATTTTCTCTCAATTCTACTCCTCCTGAAATGGGGATCATGATACATGATTTGATAAAAAAGATAACCGGAAATCGTGATCCTTACCTCCGGGTAAAAAAGAAAAGTAACCATATGGCCCTGGCCCTTTATCCTGATCTCAAGAAAAAGGTCCTTCATGCGAAGGATCAGTTTTTATCAGCCGTGGAACTGGCCATCGCCGGGAATGTAATCGATTATGGCGTAAAGAATTCTCTGGATATTGAGGCTGAATTGAAAAAGATCCTGTCAGAAGAGAAAAAAGCCATTCACAGAGAGAGAAAATCTTTATTCAATTACCCCCTGTTTAAAAAAGTCGTTGAAAAAGCAAAAACCATTCTTTATATAGGAGATAATGCCGGCGAGATCGTTTTTGACCGGATTCTGATAGAGCAGATGAAAGAGGGGGAAACGGATAGAAAGATCATCTTTGCTGTCAGAGATAGACCCATCATTAACGATGTTCTGCTGGAAGATGCTTATTTTTGCAATATCGATAGATCAGCCAGGGTCATCTCATCGGGCAGTCCTGCTCCCGCGGCTGTTCCGGCTTTATGTTCCCGGGAATTCCAGCAGATCTTTGAACAAGCGGATATGATCATCAGTAAAGGCCAGGGGAATTTCGAAGCGCTTTCAGAAGAAAAACGATCGGTATTTTTTCTTTTTATGGCCAAATGCCCTGTGGTGGCCAATCATATTAAAGCCGATATAGGGGATTTTATACTGTATCATAACAGATCTTAAAGATATTACAGGGGTGGCGTATGGAAATAAAAATATTATATGACAACAGAACAAAAGATAATTTTAATGCCGGATGGGGATTCTCCTGTCTGATCAACAGCAATATCCTTTTTGACACAGGGGAAAGTGCCGATCCGTTATTGCGGAACTTGAAAAAAATGGATATAAAAGTGAATGATATCGAATCCATTATTATCTCCCATGATCACTGGGATCATACGGGAGGACTATGGAAGATGTTGGAACAAAAACCAGATCGAAAGGTCTATGCCTGTCCTCATTTCAGCCATATCTTTAAAAATAAGGTGATCCATTTTAAAGCCGATCTGATCGAAGTGGATAAATTTAAACAGATCAGCAGGAATATTTACCTTACGGGTGAGATCGAAGGGATGTATAAACTTTCAACCATAGCGGAACAGGCTCTGGTAATAAAGACAAAAAAAGGATTGACCGTTATAACAGGATGCGCTCATCCGGGAATTATCAATATAGTAGAACATGTGAAAAGAAATCTCACTGATGATATTCATCTGGTGATGGGCGGATTTCATTTAATGAACAACTCACAGGACGAGGTTATCGATATAATTGAAAAATTCAGGCAATATAACATAACCTTTGTCGGCCCCTGCCATTGCACGGGAGAAGAAGCCATAACGTTATTTAAAAAAGAATATAAGGATCATTTTATCGATATACGAGCGGGAGAAATAATACAGGTCTGAATGATGATAAAGCCTGATAAAAAATGGAAATTTTAAAGAAATTAATCAGCCAGGTCAGACCGGGCCGGGTAAAAAAAGTATGTGTCGGGACTTTTACAACAGCGGTTATCAGCCATCAGTGTGGTCTGGCTTCCACTTTACGAGTTTTATGCGACGAAGAGGGTCATTTGCCGGTGCGCAACTCCGGTAATCTGGAAGGAAGCCGAATTAAAAATCTGGCTGAATATGTGCTTTCGGATAATATTCTGGAAGCTTCTATTGGCATGGCTACCATCAATTCAGCTCTCCCTTTAATGAAAATAAAATACACCGAGCTCAATGCGTCAGAACTTGTATTACAGCAGGGAGCTAATAAAATTGTCGCTATTATCGGACATTTTCCTTTTGTCAAGGCCTTACAGGACCGGGTAAAAAAATTATATATCTTTGAGAAACATTTACGGCCAAAGGATATCTCTGCTGAAAAAATACCCGACCTCTTGCCGGAAGCTGATGTTGTGGCCATCACAGGCACCAGTCTGATGAATCATACCCTGATGAATATTTTAAAATATTGCAAACCCTCTTCTTATAAGATCATGCTGGGTCCTTCCACTCCATTATCTCCGGTACTGTTTGAATACGGGATTAACGCGATTTCGGGTACCCTGGTTCACAATGTTGAATTATTATTAAATTCGCTCAATCAGGGAGCCACATTCAGGCAATTAAAAGGAAAAACACTGGTCACCATGAAAAGGTCTGATCATTAGGGCATATCCGGTATTTAAATATGATGTATGAAAAAATAATTAAATTGTGTAAACAGGAGATGCAGAAAGTAACAGGCTGCACAGAACCTGCCAGTATTTCTTTCGCTTTTTCAAGAGCATCCTGTATCTTAAAAGATAAAATAGGCGTCAAGGAATTTTCTGATTCCCTGAAGGCCAAAGTATTTCTGTCCCGGGACGTCTATAGAAACGCTTCCACGGTAAAGATTCCTTTTTTAAGATTAAAGGGTATTAAACCGTCAGTGGCCTGGGGCATCTGTCATTCCTCCATTTCATTAAATATTTTTACTTCAGCAGGTTTAAAAGAAAAGAAGAAAATATTAAAATTAATAAAAAAACCCGGCTGGTTAAAAATCATCCCCTTACAGAGAAGTGGCCTGTACATTAAAGCAGAATTAAAAGAAAAAAATAATGATGTCCGGCTGATCATTGAAGACAAACATGACAGTATAAAAAAGATCATTATGAATAACAGGATCATTTTCCTCAGAAAGAAGGAAAAAAGGATTTTGATAAAGGATCTGTCTGAAATTGATAAAATAGTTAAAAAAAATAATGTCCGTCTGAAAAGGATAGCCAGAGAGTTCATTATGGAGCAGGGGAAAAGATGGGAACAATATGGCTTTAAAAACGCGCCCGAGGCCGTAGAAAAATTGGTTTTGAAAAGAATGGAAGGAGAAGAGGTTCCCATTATCACCATTACCGGTTCCGGAAATCAGGGCATTCTTCTGGCCCTGCCTTTTTATGAACTTTATAAAAAAGTGGGAAACAAAATTTTACCGGCCGCTCTTTTTTCCATTCTCACTCAGATTTATTTAACACAAAAAGAAGGAAGGATTTCCCATTTATGCGGTCTGGCAAATAAAACGGCTCCCGCATTAATAGCCGGATTGTCCTATTATAAAGGTAATAATTTAAAAAAGATAAAAAATAGTATGAGCCTCGTAAAAGAAACCTTAAAAGGATGGCTCTGTAAAGGCGCAAATAAAAACTGCGCGTTAAAGGCGTTTGTTTCTTTAACGACCGTGTTCAAAATAATATTAAAAGAGTCAACGCTGGCGTAACATATTGGATTACACATAAATTTTAAAAGAGTTAATTTATAAGGAGAAAGGTAATGCGGGGACCAAAAAAAGAATCTAATATCAAGCAAAAGTCAGAACATAACCTTGATCTGGAAAAAGGCGTAAAATATTCGAAAAAGACAATTCGGTATTCAAAGCGCCCTTTAAATCTGGGAAGGATGAACGATCCGGACGGCTCCGCTTATATCAGAGGTCTCTGCGGTGACACCATGGAGATATACCTTTTGATCAAAGATGATGTGGTGACGGGTGTCAACTTTTTTACTGATGGTTGCGGTGTCACCCTGGCCTGCGGCAGCGCGATCACGGAAATGGCAAAAGGAAAGAATATTTATGACTTGGTAAAATTATCGCCTCAAGATATAATCGATAACCTCGGCGGACTGCCAAGGGAAGGTATCCACTGCGCCATCCTCTCGGTTAAT
>JAFGFC010000084.1 GCA_016931325.1 Spirochaetota bacterium
CATCGCTACTAATAAAAACCCTGGAATAATTCAATTAGAATTAAAAGATAATGTTGAGGGAGATGATTTCTATTATATACAAGGTATAAATACTAACTGGCAAAAATTCGTCATTCCATTCACTAATTTTAGAGATAATTATGGTTGGTCATCTGCAAATGATATAAATCCTTCATCTATTAAATTTTTAGGAATTTCTTATGATGATAACTATCTTCAGATTGGCAAGTCCATTACATGTAAAACCGGTCTAGTTTTTGTTGATAATATTCAATTCGAAGTAAACAACTATGCTCCCGATACAATAAATCCCGGTACACCCTATTCTTTAATGTCTGGAGATAAACCCGTAACCTCAGGTTATTCATTCAGTTTAAATAATATACTAAGTGTTATAGCTGATAGTGATGGTACGGATCCAACTATTGAAGGAGTATTTTTTGAATACAGCTTTGATGGAATAACATGGTATCTTATCGATACTGATTATAATACTACTGATAATCAGTATTCAGTAAACTGGAATACATCTGATATTCCACATAAATCAGCAGTAAAACTAAGGATATATGCCATGGATGCTTCAGGTAATATATCTGATTATTTAACACATGACCTGGCTTATGTTATTCTGGAATCAGAATTAATAAAACCTGATCAAAAAGTTGTTACTCCAAATGGAGATGGTGTAAATGATACATTACTTTTTTTAGGTTTAATTAATAATTTTGAAATTAAAATATTTAATCTAAAGGGCAAACTTGTCCGCAAATTAACCGATACCAATTACTGGGACGGTAAAGACGCCAACGACAACATGGTGGAAAGCGGGCCTTATATTTATCAGGCTAAGTATAAGGATGAGATGATCAGCGGGTCTGTAATCGTGGTTAAGTAAGAGCTTATCAATAACCGTTCGACGTGCGACGTTCGAGGTTCGACGTTAAGAAAAAAAACGTCGCACGTCGAACGTATTTGGGAGTGAATAGATATGAAAAAGATTGTTATAATATTAATTTGTATAATCACTTTCATTTCAACAGCGAAAAGTGCATTTGATGTGAGTGATTTCGCGGCGCGGCCCACCAGTATGGGGGACGCGTTTGTGGGGCTGGCTGATGATGCCTCGGCTCCTTTGTATAATCCTGCCGGGATCGTGCAATTAAAGCAAATAGAATTTCACAGCACCTATTCTCTTCTCTACCCGGGTCTGGATATCAATAACACCAGCCAGATGTACCTGTCCCTGGTTCTGCCTGTTAAAGAGAAGAACGCGTTCGGCTTGAGTTATTTTAATCTCATGTTGAGCGATCTTTACCAGGAGAACATTATCCAGTTGAGCTACGCCAGGAAATTGAATGCTTTCTGGTATCTTTTCGGGAAAAACCTCAGAAAGAACGAATTTTACATGGGCGCCAATGTCAAGCTCTTGCGTCGCGGTTATACCGTGGATGATAAAATGGCCCTGGACCCGCTTTTTTCAGGATACAAGGACCCGTCCATGGACATCACCTTTGATGTGGGCCTTATGATAAGGATATTCTCTCAGGAATTGAAGAATTTCTATAATATCGGGCTGTCTGTTTTGAACCTCACGCAGCCGGATATCGGGTTGAAAAGCGAGGACAGGGTGCCCCTGGAAGCCAGACTCGGCGCCTCTCTGCCTTTGAAAGAGTACGCCTTTATGCAAAAGATCAGCATGTCCCATCCCATGTTCGTTGTGGGGATGGGGTACAGGAACAATGACATCAATTTCAACTTTGGCTGGGAGAACGCTTTTTTAAACGAGGTGCTTTTCTTCAGGCTGGGCAGCACCATGTTCGAACTGACCACAGGGCTGGGTTTTCAGTTCAAGTTCAAGCCGAAATATAACCTTTTTATCGATTATGCCTTCGCGTATCCCTACAAGATCGAAGAAAGTTTAGGAAAGCACACCGTATCGCTACGATTCAGGTTTTAAAGGTAAGGTTATTGGATATAAACATTCTTTCTTATTCAAAAAACTTTTCTTTATTCAGAACATCCTTCACGTTCTGAAAGATCTCATCCGCTTCGAAGCGTTTCTGGATCGACCGGTCATTCAAGTAATTACAAAGTGTGATCAGGATCATGCCCTGGTCCAGCGCCAGGTACTTTTTAGTGACCTTTTTTCTGTTCATGTCAAAAGAATCATAAAGCCCGTACTGTCCGTAAATATCCGGATGGTCCCTGATCAGCTTCTTCAGGTTGTCCATTACTTCCTTCTCATCACAGGCGTTCAAGGCCAGAATGATCGCATGCGGGGTCACGATCCCTTCGGTCTCATAGCCCTTGGCCGCGATTTCCGGCACGCCGAACTCATGATAACCGCCGTACATGTCGTCAGGCACGGCGCAGGGTGAAAATCCCCAGTATGGATAGTTCATCTGTTCGGCGTACTTTATCTGGAGTTTGACCACTTTTCTGTCGTTCTCCCCGAAACTGTCCCTGGCCCATAAGGTCTCATTTAATATGATCGAAGGCATGAGGGCTTCGAACATGCTGCCGCCCCAGGAAGGAACGATCCTCTCCCCGGCCCAGGTGTAATAACCCCCAAAGAATTCCACGTCCATGATCTTTTTCTTCTTTCCTGCAGGCTGTTGTCTCTGCCAGTCCCATTCATCCGGAAAGGTGCGGTACAGTTTGAACCAGTGTGTTAACGGTATGTCCTTTTTCCCCATGGCGATGATACTGGCGATACGGTTCTCCGAATGGATCTGACCATAATGATACTCTGATAATTCTTCCCTGTCCGTATGATAACCCAGGTGAAGTTGGCCGAGCTCGTTATCAAAGACGGCTTTAAAATTCATTTTTTCAAGTATGGCCGATGCCTCTTCTTTGAACCTGGCTTTAAAAGAATGGCGCAACACCACAAGGCCGGATGCCAGCCACCCGTTATCCACTGTGGAGATGAACGGATCTGATATTTCGCCGTCACGCGTAGTATAGTAATTATAATACAGTCCTTCCCACGTCTGCAATGCCTTTATCGTGGCCATTATCTTTTCTATCATCTTTGCGGCTTCTTCCTCTTTTACAAAACCAAGGTCACAGGCGGCAACGATCGAGATGATCTGCAAGCCGATGTTGGTAATATTGGTATAATCCCTGGCTTTGCTGAATACACTGTTCCTGCCGACCGTTATATTGTCCATAATAAGGCCTGTATTTTTATCAATAATATTTTTAAAATATTCCCATGTATCCCTGGCTATGATCTTGAGTATCTTTTTGTTGTCCTGATCCAGATCGATCTTTTTCGTTTTATCTTTGGGGAATGAGACCACCCTGTTTAAAGGATTAAAATCTTTGTTCAAATATTTTTTATAATCTATCTGGGCACCATCTTTCGGGATGAACATGATATCATCAATATAATAGGTGCCTGTCTTCTGTCTGAATTTCCAGTCTTCGAACACCAGGGTCATCTCATACATATTATTCCACTCGATCATGTTAACCGGACCTTCAAATTCATCGAAAGGGATCACTATTTTTTGCCATTTTGATGTGATATCCTCAATAACACTTTCTATGGTCACACCTTTGGATTTGACCTCGATCTTGAAAAAATCATTAAATCCTTCTTCTCCATCCCCCCGAATGTTTAATGAAATACCCCTGAAAGGGGAAAGGTCCGCTCCATTAAGTTTGGTCCATAATCCATTGAACACAGCCTGAGAAGAATCAACATCATAGCTGATCTTCAGATAGTAGCCCTTTTTGTGAAGGTCGGTATCTTTTACGATCTGGACATGACAAAAAGAGTCTTTATCCTCCGGGTTGGCATCAAAAACACCATAGGCTCCGCCCAGATTGTTGACGCTTCCCTGTTCATCAAAATCAAAAAGGAAAAGACCTTTTGGTTCGGCGCCTGACAGGTTGGCAACAGTCAGGATGGAGATCAACATCAGGCATAATAAAAATCGCACTTTCATATAACAGGCTCCTCTATTCTATATTTCGGGTAATATTTTTTATAAGAACCTTAATAGTAGCCGAGCCC
>JAFGFC010000085.1 GCA_016931325.1 Spirochaetota bacterium
GAACTGAGCATTCTTCAGAACTATATAACACCGGGTGAAACAAAAGAAGTTCCCATTTATTATAATAATACTTATGAAGAGAATATCACCGTGACAATCAAGATATTCGATCTCAGAGGTAATTTTATCAAAGAATATGATCCCATAACTCTGGAACCGGGAATAACCAAGATAGCGGAATGGTACCTTAAAAACAAAAATGAGCAGGAAGTAGCGCCGGGTATTTATATTATTGCATCAGAAGACAGCAAAGGGAACAAAGCCCGTAACATGGTGATCTTTGTTAAATGAGTACTATGTTCTATGTACTAGGTACTAAGTTCTGGGATCTTAAAATACTTAGTACATAGTACTTGGCACTTAGTACTTCTAAAGAGGTGTTTACAATGAAAAAAATATTAGTCATATTATTATGTCTCATACCCTTACAAGTCCTGGCATCAGGAAAAAGCGGGACAACATCGGGTGATATTCTCCTGATGGGGGCATCCGCTGATGCGATCGCCATGGGTGAGGCGTATTCCTATACCAAGAATAACGTTAATGCTATGTTATACAATCCGGCTTCCCTGGCCTGGATAAAAAACTTTCAGGTCTCTGCGCTTTATCAGAGCCATATAGCGGATATCAATTACGATACATTAAATATTGGTATTCCCTTATCACAGGGAGGAATTGGTTTGAGCGTGAAGACCATATTTTTTCCTGATATATATGAAAATGTCGTTGAAGGCGGGGCGATCATTGCCAAGACAAAGCTGGAGAATTTGAATGAACTGGCCTTTTCTGCCGGATATGGAAGTCGAATATGGGATAATCTTCAGGCAGGGCTGAATGTAAAATACTATTACAGCCGTCTGGTAGATTATTCAGCTTCCTCTATTCTGGCGGATATCGGTTTTACGTATGGGATCCGGTATTATAGTTTGCCGTCAGGAAAATTAAAATCAATAAAAGAGATCTCTTCTTTCCGAGATCTTGAGGTTTTTTATACAACCCAAAAGTATGATGATAAGATCCAATCAGCAAAGTCTGAAAAAGAGCGAGGGCTAAAAGAAATAGACGAGCAGATAAAAGAGTTGGATCAAGTCCTGAAGAGAAAGGATTCAACAAAAGCTGAAAAAATAAAGTCAGAAACCCGGATTGAATTTTTAAAAAATTCTATCAGCAAACAAAATCAGATAAAAGAAAAAGAGATAGAAAATCTGGCAAAGATCAAGCAGCAGGAGCTGAGGAAGTTATATCAATATTATAATAATATGATGGAGGATTTTGACACACAGGCGAAATTAAGTCAGCTAAAGAATGAGGGTCAACGCCTTCAATTTATGAAGGAAGCGAACTTGAAAAGAGTGGAAAGGTATTTTAATGATATTATCAATCAATATAATATAGAACTTTTAAATTTTGAGAATGAGATTAACCTGAAAGTCATCGATATTGATTCCCGTATCGAAACACTAAAAAACGATATTATAATATTACAAAAAAGGAGAGAAACCATCACATCTAATCCGATCTCGCGCAAGTCAGAAGATATATCGGAAAAGAAAACAAAGACGGCCAAGGCAAAGAAAAAAGCAAAGTCAGAAGAAATAGAAAAGGAAACAGAAACGGCAAAGGAAACAGAAAATAAAACCGCTGTTCTTTCTCCGGAAAAAAAAGAAGAACTGGTTGAAATTGACAACGAGATCAAAGAAAAAGAAGTTAATGTAAAGGACCTGGTTAATCTAAAAGAAGAAATGCAGAAAAAATTATCACTGCAGGTTAAGAAAGTGGAGAAGATGATCAAAGAGCAGAAAATGATGTCAGAAGGGGAGAAAAGCCGGGTCGAGGAAACATTTAAAAGATCATTGACTGATGCCAGGATCAAAAAACAGGTCCGGTTTGATATTGAGCAGAAATATGAGATCAATAAATTAAGGGAACTGAATGATATCAATGAAACGATATCAAAGAAGATCGAGGATCTCAACAAGGAGAGAGACAACCTGTTAAACAGCAAAGTTCAATCCATCAATCTTTTACAGTTGAAATTAAGAGAGTTAAAATCAAAAGAAGACGAATCTTTAAAAAGCGAAATAAAAAAGATAGAATCTGAGATACAGGAGCTTGAGAGGACATATGGATCCAAGCTTTCTCAGATCGCTTCGGAGATCGATCGCTTGAAGACCAATATTGACAGTGAAAAAAGCAGGATCCTGGTCAATAATTTTTATGAATTGCTACAGGAGTTGGTTGAGGTCAATATGGCGGGCAATGAGGAAAATACAGCTTTTTATAAACAACAGAGTGAACTGAGGAATCTGGATAATCAATATTCGAAATATCTGGTGGAGATCGAGGTGAATAAAAAATTAGGGAAAAAAGTGCCGGACAAGCTGTTAATAAAACAAAAAGAATATGAAACGAAAATGTTCAATATAAAACAGAAATATTACGGGATACTGGGCAGTAAAAAGTACGAGAAAAGCGAATCAGATATCATCAAGTTGAGAGAAGCCTCTTTAGGAAGATTGCGGGAAGAATTAAAAAATAAATTACAGAACCTTGATGCTTCTATCCTGAGTCAGTCCCAGGACATATATCTGGAAAGATTGAAATTTGATACGGACAGGAAAATACAGATCACTGAATTAAAATATGAAAATAAAATGACCAAGGTCCAGGAGCCATTAAAAACAGCCGCCAGCCCTGAAAAAGAAAAATTGACCGCTCAGCTGAATAAACTGGCTGACCAGAGGGATAAAGAGATCGCTTCTATCCAGGACTCTTATCAGGAAGAGATGAACGATTTTCACAGGAATGTACTGAGAAAAGAGAACAATATATTCTTTACTCTTTCGGTATTGAATATTGGCAGTGATATAAAATACGCCTCTTCTTCCAGCCCCATGCCAATGACCCTTCGAGGCGGAGTGGGGGCTTATATTATGGATAACTTTCGTCTGGGTGTGGAATATGCCAGAGAGATCTATGAAGAAAAGAACTATATCTGCCTGGGAACAGAATATAAATTATTTGACCTGTTCCCGTTAAGAGCTGGTTATCAGGTCGGGAAAGAGAACGGGGCCATGAGCCTGGGAACAGGCCTGGACACGGATATCAGATTGGGGCTTACCAAATTGAATATCGTATTCAGTTATACCTATACACCCATTTCCTATCTTTCTGACCAGCACAGTATTGGGTTAATTATTAGAAAACAATAGTCATGGACTGCTGAAACCCTTTGGAAATATAGCTGAAATACAATAGAAACACAATCGTTATCTTTCTAATAAACTTCTTGAAAGTCCAATCAAATTCATTAAATTCCCAATAATCATATTATATAGAGGATCAAATATGAAACAGATCTGGGTAAAAGCCATTCCCTATAAAAAGGAGATCGTGACAACAGCACTGGAGAACGGAGCGACCGGAATTATAGTGGATAAAGAGCATGTGAATAAAGTAAAACAGCTGGGAAGGATCACGACGGTCAGTACGGCTAAAAGTGATCTTGTGTTCGGTAAGGATGTAGAATATATTGAGATCAGGAATAAAGAAGATGAAAGAAAAGCGGCTAAACTCAGTAAAAAAAAGAAAGTGATCGTGAAAACCACGGATTGGACCATCATTCCCCTTGAGAATTTGATCGCAGAGGGGGGAACGATCTTTGCCGAGGTAGTGGACGACAAATCTGCCAGAACAGCTCTGGAAGTACTGGAAAAAGGAGTGGACGGCCTGGTCATCAATAACCGGTCTTCAGCAAAAGTAAAATCGATCTTAAAAAGCGTCAGTCAGATGACAGAAGAGAAATATGAATTAACAGAGGTGGTTATCCAGAGGATCACGCCCCTGGGGATGGGTGACAGGATCTGTATTGATACGACAACGAACATGGCCATGGGCGAGGGCATGCTCACAGGCAATTCTTCTTCCGGCCTTTTCCTGGTTCATTCTGAAAGTGAAGAAAATCCTTATGTGTCTCCAAGGCCCTTTCGTGTCAATGCCGGAGCGGTCCATGCCTATGTCCTTACACCCGGTAATAAGACAAAATATCTTTCCGAGCTGAAAAGCGGTGATGCGG
The DNA here is from genome assembly GCA_016931325.1 of Spirochaetota bacterium. GTDB lineage: Bacteria > Spirochaetota > JAHITG01 > JAHITG01 > JAFGFC01 > JAFGFC01. The sequence goes on from JAFGFC010000085.1 coordinate 4,076, forward strand.
TTCTTATCCTTAACCATAAAGGGGAAACCAAGACGAGTAATGTGGGCCGGATAAAACTGGAAAGAAGGCCCATGCTTTTGATCGAAGCGACATATAATGATCAAAATTATTCTGTTATCCTTCAAAACGCCGAGACCATTCGCCTGACGAAAAAGAACGGCGCTCCTGTTTCTGTTGTTTCTCTTAAAAAAGGGGACAAAATACTCGCCTATTTAGAAAAACAAGGACGACATTTTGGCTTAAGAATTGAGGAGTCAATAACCGAAAAGTAATAGTAGGTACTATAGTCGTTTAATTTGGACTGAATTGACGTTTCAAGGTAAATATTTGACGTTTTCAATATAATTTTTAACGTCGAACCTCGTGGTCAAATCTATACTATCCATAGTAGATTTGACCAAACGAACATCCTGTTCGTTGACCTCGAACGTCGAACCAATATTTATTGATATTTTTTAAATATGTGGTATAATAAAAACAGAGGTAATGTATGTGGAAAAAAGTATTAGTTATCACTTTCAAGACCATTGTTTATATACTTTTTCTGGCTGTTCTTCTGGCTGTGCTGGCTAAAACAGGCAACATGCCGGCTGCCATGCCGAAGGAATATGCTGCCAAGATCGTTGAGTGGACTGACCGTACCTTATTTGCCCTGCATATTATTAAAGACGAGAATGTAATAAAAAAATATGATGAAAGATCTCCCCAGGTCAAACAGTTCAAGACCACTTCTCAACTTTTAATCAAACGTAATCCTGTAAGTGTGATTATAAACTATATCCTGTTCAACGGCTATGATATGAAACAGGAAAATACCCTGAACAAGATATCCCTGGGCTGGAATGCCAGTGTGAAAAAGCATCTGTCGCTATTGGATAATCTGGCTGAGAATCCTTATGTGCGATCTGCTCTTTTGGAATCACAAACAGGCATGATCGATACCTTTACAGCTGATTTTTTAAATTCTACGATAAAAGATTTTGAAATGATCTCGGGCTTTGTCATAAAAGATAAAACCGACAAGGTTATAAAATTTGTAAAGAACAAAGAACTTGACCTATCCATCCAGGATCTGGCCAAAAAAGGCATATCCGGTTCGCTTACATTGTCCTATTTAAAAGGTAAAAACTTTTTTCTGTATGAATATGTTTCTTCTTCTCAGGACATGAAAATTCTTTTCTTATTGCAGCCATCCTATTTTTCCAGTATACCCTTTGAGGTCGTACCGTCCTCATCTCTTTTCTTGTTTAATGATGAAAACAAACTGATTTCATCCAGGATAGAGGAGGCCGGTCTGATGAACAAGATCGAGGAGTCTCTGGGTGTAAAACATTTTTTATATCGATCTGCCAATTATAATATCTCATATTTAAAGTTATCTAAAACAGAAGGACTATATCTGGGAATATATTACAAACAGTATCCGGTTTGGAAGATCGTTCTAAATACGGTCAAGTTCCTGGTTGTCTTGACAACGATTGTCATTATTGTATTGCTCACCAGGGTTTTCATTAAAAAAGTACTTTCTTACAGGTCCAGGACCAAGAAGGATGAAATGGCTATGATCACCGGCGCGATGATGGAAGTGGCCAAGAGCATAAAACTGGCAGCCGGAGCCACAGAAAAAGCGTCTCAATTCGCTCAGTTTGAAACCCAGAATGTTAAACAGATCATTAAAGAATTGAAGAATACCAAAGTCTTATCCAAGGCTTCTGAAATAGCAAGTGAAGAAACTGAACCCGGTGAGAATCAGGACAGTGGAGGTTGGAAATTAATCGATTAGTCATTATTATTTTGATCCTTTTTTCTTGTTTAAGCCAGTCTGTTTTTTCTGAAGAAGAAACAGGTGGCCTGCAATTAACTTATCTTGAAAGTGGTATGGGGGGTGTCCCCTCAGGCATGGGTGGCGCTTTTACGGCCATTGCGGATGATGGAAATGCTCCTTTTTATAATCCTGCGGGCTTGCCCCGGATCAATAAAAAGCTGTTAACCCTTAATTACCAGAACAGTTTCATAGGGAGCGCCAACTTTATCTATCTCAGCTATGTCGGGATCATTAAAGAGAATAAACAGGGTCTGGGTTTTTCCTTTATCTGGGATGGGATCGCGGATCTCCCATCCTATACAACCGAGCAAAAATCAGGTCCCTCTTACAGTTTTACACAGATTCAGGCCGGCATCAGCTATGGATTGAGATTACTTCCCCGGTTTTATACAGGGATTTCCGGAAAATTTTTCTATTACAATATTGCCACTTATTCAGCCAATAATTTTGATTCAGATATAGGATTATTCTATAATTTATTGAGGAATGTAAATATAGGGATATTATTTCAGAATTTTCTTCCCCTCTCTTATCGATTGTATTCAAAAGAAGAAAGTATACCTTTCACTGTCCGATCCGGTATAGCCTTCCAGATCCCCGGATTAAATTTAATGTTAAGCTATGAGATGGAAAAACAGGTAGAGCCTTCTTTTGATGCCACACCCTTTTATCACCACGCCGGATTGAGATATAATCTGTTCCGTATGATCAATCTTACCGGAGGCTATAATAAGGGTGATATTACACTGGGCCTGCAGATCGCTATTGATAAATTCACCTTCTTTACAGGGACAGCCAGAAATGAACAGGGTGGGAAACTGTCTTTCAGCGCCTCTTATGAATTTCAGGATCAACCAAAAGCGGATATAGAAATGGAATATTTTTATGAAGGGATCTCGGCTTATCAGAACAAGGACTACCGATCGGCCGTTAAATATTTTGAGCAGGTTCTGGAAATGAGGGATAATCCCACAGCCGAGTTTTATTTAAAGAATTCAAAAGCTTACCTGGAATCTGAAGCCTGGATGTCCAAAGAAGATCAAGCCCTTGTGGGAATGAAGTATGAACTGGCTAAAAAATATATATCTCAGGAATTATATGGTAAAGCCATTTCTACGCTGAGAGAGGTTCTGGAAATTGATCCATCCAATGAGGAGGCCAGAAATTTGGTCACTCAGGTCAAGAACAGGGTCAAGCAGGATGTTGACAAGTACTATCAGAACGCATTGAGCCTTTTTAAGTCAAATAAAATGGAAGAATCTTTGAAAGAATGTGAAAATAGCCTGGCCCTGGATCCCGAGCATAAACCCACCCTGGAATTAAAAGCGAAGAATGAAGAGCTTTTAAAAGATATTCTTGCTAAACGAACCAAGGATGAACAGGTGGATGCCGAAGCCGAAGCCCTGTTTCAACAGGGTCTTGAGAATTATCAGAATGAAAATTGGATCGAGGCTGTCAATAATTTTAAAAAATCCTACGATTTGAAGAAGAATGAGGAGGCCAAGACCTATCTTGAAAAAACCCGAAAAAAATTGGAAGATGCCAAGATCACAGCCCAGCATAAAAAGGAATCGGATAATCATCTCAAATTGGGAATAGGATTATATGAAAAAGGTCAGCTGCAAGAGTCGATCTCCGAATTCGAGAAAGCTCTTAATATCTATCCGCAGAATAGCGAAGCCCAAAAATACTTGACCGAAGCCAGAGGAAAATATGATGCGATCGTATCCGAGCCTCTGGAAGAAGGGAAAAAAGCCCTTCGCGAAGGGAGACTGGCCGATGCCATCTTGCAGTTTAGTAAAGTTCTGGAAATAGATAAAAATAATGCCGTTGCCAAGAGGTTTTTATCCAAGGCACAGTCTCTGATAAAAGATTATGTTAATTCTAATTTAAAACTGGCCAATAAAGAATATCAGGCTGAAAACTACGTTAAGGCTTTAGAATATTACCGGGAGGTTTTGAAACTTGATTCGGATAATCAGCCGGCAGGGAAAGGGGAAAAAGATTCCCGTATGAAACTGGATAGCACGATTAAACAGTATTTCAACAAGGGTGTAGAGTATTTTGATAAAAATGAAATGAAAAAATCGATCACCGAGTTCGAGAAAGCCCTTGACCTGGACCCGGAATATACGCCGGCGAAAAATTTTCTCACCAAGGCCAGAAAAAAATACGAGGAGAACAAACAGGCCTATCAGATTCAGGAATATTGGCAGAATGGCCAGGACCTTTTCCAGAACAGGAATTTTGAAAAGGCCAAGGGATTTTTTGAAAAAGTACTTGAATCTGAACCGAATAATATGAAAGCCAGCGAATATATAGAAAGGTGTAATAAAGAACTGGCCGTACTGCAAAAGCAGGAACAGATCGCCAAGATCATTGCGGATGGCATGATCTTTTACAGAAGAAGGAAATATTCGGATGCCATCGAAGTATGGCAGAAAGTGAAAGAGGTGGACCCTGAAAACAAATTGATCGACGAGTACATCTCCTATGCTAAACGGGCTCAGGAAGAGAGCTTGAACAAATATTACAATGATGGGACAAAATATTTTCAGGAGGGGGATCTTTTAAGAGCGAAAGAGTCACTGGAAAAAGCGCTGGAGGCCAATCCCCGTCATCAAAAGGCTAAAAGAAAACTGGCCGAGGTAAAAGCGGCTATTTATCAAAGGGTCATGCAGACACAAAAAGCCGGCAAAGAGGAGTTTAAAAAAGGGAATTATGACGAGGCCGCCGAACAATTTGAGAATGTGCTTCAGTATGAGAAAGATAATGATGAGATAGAAGATTATCTGCGGATGTCACAGGAAGCCAAGTCAGCCATGATACAGGGCAAAGATCTATTCAAACAGAAAAAATACAGCGAGGCCATGGAAAAATTTAATTTCGTTATGGACCTGAATAAGGATGACAGTAAAGCCAAACAGGCTTACAATCAGGTGCTGGCTGAAGGTAAAAAGCAGTTATCAACATGGTATAATGAAGGTATTGATTTCTACAATAAAGGAGCCCTGAAGAGCGCTTATTTACGGTTTAAGAGTGTTGTCGAAACTGACCCGACTCACCAGGAAGGGAAAAAGATGCTTGACAAGGTTGATACCGAGATAGAAAAGAAATGTTCTTCTCTATATAAATCAGGACTGTCCTATTATGAAAGCAAGGATTATAAAAAAGCCATTGACCAGTTTAACGATATCATGGAACTGAGAAATAATTACAAGGACGCCAGATTGATTCTGGCCAAAGCACAGAAAAATTATGACCAGCTGACCGCCAAAGAGAGGAAGGTGGCCAGTGAAAAGATCCAGGTCAGGCTGTATGCGGGTATCAAACTATACAGGGACGGGAAATTAAACGAAGCTATCAGGGAATGGGAGAAAGTGCTGGCAGTTGACCCGGGCAATGCCAAGGCCACGAAATATATAAACAGGGCTAGATATAAAATAAAACAGCTGGAAAAATTAAAATGAAAAAATACAGAAAGCTATTCATTATTGTGCTGGTCATCATAGGGGTGGCCTTGTTTAACGTTTCCCGCGCTGTTGAAAAATGGTCAGTATTGACTGTTGAAAAAGGTCTGCCTCACCGTTTTGTAAAGTATGTCACCTCCGACGGGGATCTTATATGGATAGCCACAGCGAACGGTGTGGCTGTTTTTGATACGTCTAAAGATAAGATCATTGACGTTCTTTCCACAAAAAAGGGACTTTTAGATAATTTTATCACTTCCGTGGCTGTTGATCAGGACTTGGTCTGGATAGGTACCTCCCAGGGACTCAACGTGTATAATAAAAAGACCAAGGAAATAAAGAATTATACAAAAAAAAGCGGGTTGTCGGATGATTTTATTACAGATATTGTTATTTCAGCAAATTATGTCTGGGCCGCCACTAAATTCTGGGGAGTGAATCAATATGATAAGGCGACAAGGACATGGAAAAATTTTTCCGTCCTGCAGGGACTGGCCGATAATTCAATAAATTGTCTGGCGCTGGACGGTACCCTGGTCTGGGCCGGGACCGCAAATGGCCTGAGCTTTTACGATGAATTTTCCGGATTATGGATCAGCTATGATATTACCCAGGGGCTTCCTCATCCCAATGTCAGGGCCCTGGCTGTTGACGGGCAGTATATATGGTGTGGAACAACCGGCGGCGGACTGGCCCGTTTTGATAAATTTGATGAATCTTTCCGGATCTTTACCACACAGGAAGGTCTGGCCGATGATTTCATCCAGTCCCTGAAACTCGATGGTATATTTTTATGGATCGGAACGTTTTCCGGGGTGACACGGTATGATAAGGATAAGAACAAATGGGTCACCTATACTATAAATGACGGGCTTTCTGAAAACTCTGTGAGTGCTATTGAGCTGGACGGTAATTATATATGGTTCGGGACAGACGGAGGAGGGGCTACCCGGTTTGACAAGGAGTTGCCGGAAGCTCAGCTGTCTCCTTTATCCTACTATGAGAAACCGGGAAAGATCATTATCAAAGGGAGTGCTTTTGATTATCAGGGGATTGGATCCTTCAGGATTAGTTTTAAAAATGAAGGGATGAAAGAATGGATCTCTGCCGGTATAACATTATCACCTTTAAAAAATATCAAAGATCAAAAGCTGGCCGAATGGAATGTAGGGAATCTTTTAAACCTGAGTTATGATATTAAGCTTGAAGTGATCGATAAAGAGGGTAAAAAGAACGAATCCCTTATGCCTTTTGTTATTGATACAAAACCACCCAGCCTCACTCTTCAGACTGTTCCTGAATCAGTGAAGGAATCCCCTGTTTTTATCAAAGGTTCTTATATTGATGAAAACCTGAGTCGCATTGTTGTTCAACCGGATAATCTCCCGGCTGAAGTGAACAGGATGACACGTTCCTATTCGGCAGAAATTCCCCTGAAGAAAGGGATGAATAATTTAGAGATCATAGCCTATGATATCGCTGATCAAAAAACAAGTTTAAAGGCCCCCATCCTGTATGATACGGATATTCCCCAGATCGTTCTGGATAGATATGAAGAAAAAACAGGAAAAACCGAGATTCAGCTTTCCGGCACGATCATAGATAGCAGTTTGAAAAGGCTTGTTCTTAATCCGGGCAATGTTGAGATAAGTTTCGAGTCAAGCCAACCCGGAGAATACAAGTTCACTTATAAAATACCCCTTTCAGCCGGTTTGAATAAATTCGAGATCAGCGCTTATGATTTTGTGGGAAATAAATCTTCGGTTAATCCTGTTATTGAATATACCAGTACCCTGCCTGTGATAAGTCTGGATAAAAGCACGAGCAAAGTTCAGTCTTCTGATTTTATTATAAAGGGCAAATACATTGATGATAATGTTGATTATATCACAATTGAACCGCCTAACCAGCAGGCCAAGATCGACAGGAACAGACAGACTTTTACTCTACCGGTGCAATTGGCTGAAGGAGAAAATGTTTTTACAGCCACGATCGTTGATAAGGATAACAATAAATCCCTGGATTTTTTATCTGTCGTTTTCTCAACAGAAAAGACATTCATCAAATTAGTTGATCTACCCCCTTACACCTCTGATAAGAAAGTAAAAATTACAGGGGAATATAATGAACCCAATTTAAAAAGGATCGTTCTTCAACCGGGTGAGATAGAGGCCATGATCGATTTTGACAAGAAATTATTCATCGCTCAGACCCCGGAACTTCAATATGGGAAGAATAATTTCAAGGTAGAAATGTACGATCAATTCGGGAATAAAAAGAGTCTGGATTTTTCCATTGTATTTGATGATAAATCACCTATTATGACCCTGGAGGATCTGCCCAAAGTGGTCAATACACCAAAGATTACGATAAAGGGAACTTATATTGAAGATCATATGAATAAAATAGTCCTTGAACCCGGCGGGATCACTTCCGAATTGAACGACAGGGAAAAAAGTTTTCGTGCGATCTATGAATTGCGAACCGGAGATAATAAAATAAAGATAATATCCTATGATAAAGCGCAGAATAGGTCAGAGATCACAAAGACAATAAATCTTGTTCCTCAGATTACGACCAGTATTGAAGAAACGGAAGGGGCTTATGATTCCGAATACGTTAAGAAGTTAAAGGACGAGATACGCAGGTTAAAAGACCTTTTAAAAAAAGGCGGCATCATCGTTTCACCCAGAAAGGTTAGTGTCGCCATTCCCCCGGAGAGCGCTTTTTATTTTGTGCCTTATTATCCTCAAGAAGGCCACTCCATGATGGAGATATCAAGGAAATACCTGGGAAGTCCTCTTTTTATCGATTTTATATCCCGGCTGAACAGAACTGATGAAATTCAGAAAAGGAAAAAGATATTATTACCCAGCAGGAAATTATTAAAACTTTATAATCAGATCAGCGATAAAAAATACAAAAACGTCATGGATATAATCGGTCTCAGCTATAATCTTTCAAAAGGCAATGTGAACCAATTCAGAAAGAATTTATACTATTTCCTGGTAAAAAAAAGATTTTTACCTCTGAGCAGTATGAAGTTCTACAACACGAGAAACTGGATCAATCTGGGGGATTATGTGATCTCACTGTCATCATCCGTAAAAAATAACAGCTATAAAAAAGCCATCCTGTTGCATTTCCATCCATCCCGACTGAGTGTAAAGGTCCTTTCAGGCAAGTTGATCAGTTATGAAACAAAATAAATTTATAAAAGTCGTTTCTAAAATATCGGCTGTTTTTTTGGGTATACTGGTGGTTCTTTTCTTATTAAATTTGTCCGGTCTTTTTTATTTTTTATACAAATCCAATTATAATAAAGCCAATTTAACGATTAAAGAACTGTTCATCCAATTTATGGAAGAAGGAGGCCGCGTCGTCGAATCTGTTTCGGAGGATCCTATTATAAAAAGTTCTATTATGCAATATCATCTGGGGGAGAATATATTGCCTGTTTTAAAAGTACTCAGCATGTATAAAAAAAACTATCAGCAGATAAAAAATATCGGGATCTTTGACAGTCATTATAATTTTATTACCTCGGATATTGAAAGCCTTTCCGCTTCCCGCCAGGTGCCTGTAGAATGGTTCGTTTCCTCGCAGAATAAAAAATTATATTTATCTCCCATTTATTTTCACAGAGAATTTAACCAGTATATTGTTTCCTTTATCACTCCATTGAAAAATGTGATTGATGAGACGGTTGGATTTATCAAGCTGGATATTTCTATCAAGCCTCTTTTAGAAGAAATGGAAAAATATACGGATATCACGATCATGGTCATTAACGGTTCTGAAAACAGGATCAATTTTGTGTATCCTCTCGATGCCAACATCTCAGATTTGAAAAGTGTTGATCTGCCTGTGATAGAGGTCAAAACATTTACTCCGCTCGATTTACCTGGTTTTAAATTATCCTATGGCGTCAGGATCCCTGAGCCGGACATCACCCTGATGACCGCGGCTACTTCGCGGTTTTTTGAATTTCCTCTTTTTTTTAAACTGTTCTTGTTATTTACAGCAGTGGTGTTTATATTATCCTATGGATACCTGTGGTTCGAAAAACGTCAGGAGATCATCCTGGATAAAAAGAAAAAATTCAAAAACCTGATCAATGATATAGTAAATATTTCAAAAAAAGCAGAAAGGGATAATATGATCTTAATAGAAAATATCCCCACGGCAGAGCAGATAGAAGAATCTCAGTCAAAAGAGGGATCAGATGATAAAACGTATAAGAAAAAAGCCGATCTTGAAGACGATTTCAAAATACTTGAATAATTTATTTATACTGCTGTTCTTAACCATCACGCTTTCATCTCCACTTTTTTCCTTTGGCAAGAATAAAATACAATATAAACAATTTGATTGGAATATTTTAAAAACCCCTCATTTTGATATTTATTATAATAAGAGCCAGAGGACGCTGGCCGAGCAGAGCGCTGTGCTTCTGGAAGATGCCTGCGCCCAATTAAGCGAGAATTTAAGATTCGAACTCACAAGGATCATACCTGTTATTATTTATTCCAGCCACAATGATTTTGAACAATCCAATGTGATCATGGAAATGATCGGGGAAGGGACAGGAGGCTTTACCGAGGTTTTCAAGAACAGGGTCGTTGTCCCTTTTACAGGTTCCTATTCCGAGTACAGGCATGTTCTGCATCACGAACTGACTCATGCCTTTCAATTCAATATTTTGCTGGGAGGATTCTGGGAGTCTTTGTTTACACGACAGTTCATGTATATGCCTCCTCTCTGGTTCATGGAAGGTGTGGCAGAACAACAATCCATTGGTTGGGACAGAGAATTGGATATGGTGTTGAAGGATGCCACGGTCAACAATATGCTTATTCCTCTGGCTGAGATGGAGAACAGTTATTCCCTGAACGGTCTGCAGGTATTCATGCTCTATAAGGAAGGGCAGGGTTTTGTTCAGTATGTTGTGGAAAAGTATGGCCGCTATAAAGTGGGAGAGATATTCAAGGTTTTTAAAAGAACCAGAGATTTTATTCACAGTTTTAAAAAAGCCGTAGGGAAAACCCATTACCAGGTAAATCAGGAGTGGTTCAGGTACTTGAGAAAGAGATACTGGCCGCTGGTCAAGGATAAGAAAGAACCAGGTGAATTTTCGAAAAAATTAACCGATCATCTTCAGGACAGCTCATTTTATAATGTTAAACCCGTATGGTCGCCTGATGGCAAAAAGATAGCGATTTTAACTGACCGGCATATCTTTACTGACATCATTCTGATCGATGCCCGGACAGGCGAGGAACTGGACACCATCGTCGAAGGTGGCCGGGAAAGCAGTTTTGAGGAGATGCATACACGTGATAACATGCTCTCATGGTCCCATGATGGGAAATATCTCATCTTTGTTTCCAAAGCCGGTGAATTTGACCGGATCCATATATACGACTTTAAAGAAGAAGAAGTGATCAGAAGTATTAATCCCCGAATGGATGCGGTGGCTTCGCCCGCCATCTCGTCTGATAATAAATGGATAGCCTTCAGCGGAACAAAGAACGGAAAGAATAATCTTTATGTGATCCAATTTAACGGGTCAAAAATGACAAGGCTGACCGATGACCTTTACTCTTATTTTTATCCTGTTTTTTCCAAAGACGGAAAGTATATCATCTTCACCTCGAACAGAGACAAGGGTTATCTTTCCGGGGATATGGATATATTTGCCATGCATACCCAGACCAGAAAGATAACAAAGATCGTCAGTTCAAAAGGACAGAATCAATCACCCGCTTTAAGTCGCGATGGAAAGATAATGACGTTTTCTTCAGACAGGGATGGTACCCCTAATCTTTATATTAAATATGTTGATAATTTCGAAGATCCGGAAGGTTTGCTCAAGAAAAAAGAATATAAGATAACTGATGTGATAGTGGGTGTCTTTGATCCTTATTTTTCTCCTGATGCTAAAAAGGTTGTTTTTTCCAGCTTTTTTAAACTGGGACAGGATATCTATGTGATGGATGTTCCGGAAGAGATCGAAAGAATGGAATCGATCGAAAATTCGGCTTCTCTGGCCAAGCTGGATCAGCCTCCCAAAACAGCGTTTGACCTGGAGGAAGCCGGAAAAGAAGATTACACGTTTTCGCTTACACCGGACTGGGTCATGGGTGGTTTCATGTACAGTTCGGTCTATGGATTCGGCGGTTTTACTCAAATAGGAGCCAGTGATATACTGGGGGATCACCAGTTTATGCTGGCTACTGATTTTCTTTCAGGTGTTAATGATTTTAACTTCCAGTTTGTTTATTATTATCTGGCGCATCGGATCAATTATGGGGTGGGCGTCTTTCACTTTAAGGATTACTATTTCGATTATGAATATGAAAATGGGGGATATATATTCGAAACCTTTTATAAACGCCGATACGGGCTTGATCTTTTAATGAGCTATCCCTTTACTAAATTTTTCAGGACCGATCTGGAGTTGCTGGGCATGCGGTATATCCGCCGGTCAGAGGAAGAAGAACTGGTAAAAAATGTGGATACAAATATTTATGCCACCAGCCTGGCTTTTGTCTACGATACGATCCTCTGGGGTGAAACAGGTCCGGCGTGGGGATTCAGGAGCCGGCTTATTTATCAGAGATCATGGCCCATAACAGGAAAGGATTGGATCTATGAAATGGCTTTTTTAGACTTGAGGAAATACTTTTTGATCAATAAAAAATATACCTTTGCTTTTCGGCTCCAGGGCGGATCTGTATGGGGGCCGGACAGACATGAGAATAAATTCTATCTGGGTGGCTATAATACCATCCGCGGCCATCGATATGACGCTTACTCCGGTTTGAGGATGTTTTTATATAATATGGAATTCCGTTTTCCTTTTATCAGAAGGATTACCATCGTATGGCCGTTTACATTCAATATCAGTAATTTGAATTCAGTATTTTTCTGGGATTTTGGCAGCGCCTGGGATAACACGGAAAAATGGCGCATTGGTTCGAGCAATGGCCGGTATAAATTCCAGGATCTGAAAAGCGGACTGGGCTGGGGGTTCAGACTCAGAGTGATCGTCTTTCAATTGAGGCTTGACCTGGCCACTCCGTGGGACGGCTCCAAGATCCTGCCTTTAAGCAAATGGCAGGGTCTTTTTTCACTCGCCTATGATTTTTAATTTCTATCGGCCCTTTTTTTATTGACTTTTCGCTATGTTTTATTAATATTTTTCTTCACCCCTTTTAGTATTGTTGGTTTGTTGTTAGTTTTTTACTAAACACTAAAATCTAAAAACTAAACACTAAAGGTTGAGGTTGATTTGGTATGAGCAAAATAAAATATTTAACACAGGGTGATGAATTTATAATTAAAAATTATAATCAGGCAAAGCCTTTTTCTTCGTTTTTTCCGGGTATAGCCGGGATGTGGGGGAAACCCATGTGGGTTTTTTATGTTAACAGGGGCCAGGCTATTACGTGTCTGGGGACCAGGGATAAAAATGGAGCAATCATGGAATTTTTAGCCGCTAATAAGGCTTACCGGCATACCTCTTTTAATGGATTCAGGACTTTTATAAAAGAAAATGATGTTTTTGAACCTTTTATCGATCATGCAGAAAATACGAATATTGAGCAAACCATTCATATTACCTCATACCGATTAATGTTGGATGAGATCAATGTCCCCAGGGGATTAAAGATAACAGTAGAATATTTTACTATTCCCAATGAAAATATCCCATCCCTGGCCAGGATCCTGTCAATTAAAAATATTTCAAATGGAATGAAGCGTTTGGAATGCATTGACGGAATGCCCATGATCATACCCTACGGCACTACCGATTATCTTTTAAAGAACATGAGCCGACTGGCAGAGGGATGGTTCAGCGGAGTACAATATTCTGCCACCGGGTTCCCGGTTTACAAATTGGCCGTTGTCCCGGAGGACACCCCTGAAATTGAGGAAATTGAACAGGCGAATTTTTACGGGGCTTTTTATTATTCTAAAGATACAGTAACCCTGCCTGATTTTATCATTGATTCTGATGTTGTATTTGGTGAGATGAAGGATTTTGCCAGTCCTGTTGAGTTTATCCGGCATAGTAAATTCATGAATCCAAAGATGTTGAATTCCAAGAACAAGACCCCTTCAGCCTTTGGCTATTTTGATATGACGCTCAATCCGGACCAGGAATTCAGTTATTATTCTATAATCGGTTCAGCCGGTCATATCTCGGATATCGATCCTTTTTTGACCCGTATTATGAAAAAGACCTACCTGCCGGACAAAAGAGAGGAGAACAAGCGGATCATCAAAAATCTGGGCAATAAGATCATGACCTGTTCTTCCTCAGAGGAATTTAATAATTATTCCGAACAGACGTTTATTGACAATCTTTTACGTGGCGGATTCCCGGTCTCGATCGGCGAGGGCAAAGGGAAAAAAAATTATTATATTTATTCCCGTATACACGGGGATATGGAGAGGGAGTATAATAATTTCGTTATTACACCCCAGTATTTTTCAGAAGGGAATGGCAGCTATCGCGATGTCAATCAAAACAGAAGAAATGATATCTTTTTCCATACGGAATTAAATGATGAGGCGATCATCTATTTTATTAATCTTTTGCAGACTGATGGATTTAATCCTCTCACGATCGTAGGGTCGGAACTTTTAGTAAAGAACAAAAAAGAGTTTTTAACAGTGTTCAAGACCGGCGATCATAAAAAATTGTCTGAATTTATCTGTCAACCCTTCAGCCTGGGTGATTTTTACGATTACCTGGAAAAGAACAGGATTAAAAGCTCCCTGACCAAAGAAAAATTATTGTCCAGATTATTACTGCATTCTGACCGGATCGATAATGCCTTACCCGGGGTGGGATTCTGGTCAGATCACTGGCATTATAATATAGACCTGTTACAGAGTTATAACTCCATCTATCCTGACCGTTTCAAAGAGTTATTCCTGGATAAGAGGGTATTTACCTTTTATGATAATCCCAATACGGTTCTGCCGAGAGACCAGAAGCACATCCTTTATAAAGGGAGACCCCTGCAGCTTCATTCGGTCTATTGTCATACCGTCAAGAAGGAAATGATAGAGAAAAGAAAACTGGATAAGAACCTGGTGAGAAAGGATTTCGGACAGGGACAGGTTTATAAAACAACTCTGATCGCCAAGCTTTTATCTTTAATCGCTAATAAATTTGCCTCTCTGGATCATGAAGGTACCGGAATCGAAATGGAGTCAGACAAGCCGAACTGGTGTGATGCCCTGAACGGATTGCCCGGTGTTTTTGGTTCATCCTCGGCTGAATCAATGGAATTGATCCGATTAATAAAATTTATTTTGCGTTGTTTATGCCAGATGATCATCGATGAAAATTATGAAATAAAAATGGCTGAAGAGACCGTTGATCTTTTATATCGGCTTGAAAAGGTCACAGTAAAATATTTTGACGATAAATACAACTTTTGGAATGAAACACACGAGGCGAAAGAAAAATACTGGAAAAAAACCCTTTTCGGTCTATCAGGCAAGGATAAAGCGTTAACCAAGAAACGTATACGTGATATTTTAAATCTTTTTCTGGTAAAATTAAACAAAGGCCTTGACAAAGCCTTTGATAAGAGATCAGGTGTGATCAATACTTATTTTAAGAATCATGTTACAAAGTACAAAATAGTAAAAGAGAAAGGAAAATCGAAAATAAACCATAACGGGTGGCCCTGTATCAAAGTTCTGGAATTCAAGCAAAAACCCCTCCCTCTTTTTCTCGAAGGACCTGTGCATTATTTAAGGATAGAAGAGGACAGGGTTAAAAGTCGACAGTTGCATGAAAAAGTCATTCAAAGCGGACTTTATGATAAGAAACTGGCCATGCTCAAAGTCAACGCGTCTCTGCAGGATGAAGATATCAGTCTGGGGAGGATCAAGATCTTTACGCCGGGCTGGTTGGAGAATGAATCTGTCTGGTTGCATATGGAATATAAATATCTGTTTGAATTGCTGCGAAATAATTTTTCTTCAGAATATTTCCGTATAATGAAAAAAGCGCTGGTTCCTTTTATGGACCCGCATGTTTATGGCAGGAGTATCTTTGAAAATGTCTCGTTTTTGGCCAGCAGCGCTCATCCTGAGGACTCTATTCATGGACAGGGTTTTGTGGCCAGGCTTTCCGGTTCCACAGCGGAATATATCTCTATATGGATCGCTATGACCTCAGGGCTATCCCCCTTTTACCTGAAAGGGGATAAACTTTTTTTAAAGTTCAAACCTCAATTGGCTTCCTGGATGTTTACGCAGGAAAATAAAAAGGTGATCATATATCAAAAAGGATTGTCGGAAGAGATTGCAGTTCCAAAGAACACCTTTTGTTTTAAATTTCTGGATAAAGCGGTTGTCCTGTATCATAATCCCGATCGAAAGGATACTTTTGGAAACCAGGCGGCCGTAATACGAACGATAAAACTGACTTATCATAATAATAAAGTGATAGAATTAAAATCAGATATCATCCCTTTGCCGTATTCTCAGGAAATACGTGAAGGGAAGGTGAAACGGATCGATCTGATATTACACTAAATCAATCAGGAAATTCGGGATGGATGTAAAGATAAAAAATGGATATTTCATTATCAATGGGAAAAAACAGTTCATCACTTCAGGAGAGGTCCAGTACTTTAGACTGGCGAAGGCCAGATGGCGTATCGTCCTTCAGAAATTAATACAGGCTCACTGTAATACAGTTTCCACCTATGTTCCATGGAACTGGCATGAGGTTGAAAAAGGAAAATTTGATTTTCACGGCTCAACACACCCCAGCCGCGATCTCGTTTCTTTTCTTAATCTTGTTAAAAAGAACAGATTAAACCTGATAGTAAAGATTGGACCTCATATCCATGCTGAATTTAAGAACGGGGGTCTCCCGGACTATCTTTTGGAAGAACACCCGGAAATATTCTGCCTGGATAATAATGGTCGGCCTAATTCGACTTATTATTTTTATCCCCCTTATACTTATTTGCATCCTGTCTTTATGGATTATTCAAGGCAGTGGTTCAACGCTGTCATGCCGGTCCTTCTGTCCTGTGATAATATTATACTGTGGCAGGTGGATAATGAAGTGAGTTACAGTATATCTTACTGGGGGTATTTAAAAAAGCAGGCTTTCAGCGGGGATTATAATCCTTTTCTCGTTAAAAATGGACTTTATCAGGATTTCTTAAGAAAAAGATATAAAAAGATTGATAGCCTTAACTTTCAATATAATGAAAAAAACGATGATTTTTCAAATGTTCATCCTCCATATAAGGAAGAGAATTCCCGGGCGGGTTATTTCAAAGTTATGGACTGGTTGGAATTTAGAGAGGATCTGCCGGCTTATTATCTGAGGGAATTGATGGAGATAATGTATAAGATGGGATGCCGCGGACCGTTTGGGATCAATGACCCGTTATTGGGATATTCTTCATCATGGGGTAATATTTTTCATATTCTAAAGGACCGGAAGTGGTCTGTTATCATAGGTTACACCTATTATCAGGGGAATGCTCAGGAAGAATCCCTGGCCCATCATCTGACCAAGATTGAATATACAAAAGCGTCTAAAAGTGCCTGTGTGGCCAATATGGAACTGCAATCCGGAGATGCCTATTTTCTCAACCACTGGAAACAGGATATTAGCGATTACCGATTAACCTGGAAATTGGCTGTCGGAGCGGGAGCCAATATAGTCAATTATTACTGGTTTTCCGATGGTTATAATTTTAAAGGGTTCGAGCATTTTATACCAGAGATGGATTTTAATTCGCCTGTGGATAAGAACGGGAATCAGCGATCTCATTATAATACATTAAAGAAGATAAATGCCTTTTTAAGACAATATCCTGATATTGTTGAAAGTGAGCCGGTATATGATCTGTCGGTCGGTTATTATCATCCGTATGCCAGAATGACAAAATTCGAGAACCACCTGGGTATAAAAAAATATGATATCATGCCTTCAGGGGAACTGATCGGGTCTGTCCTGGACCTTTTTTCAGTATGCAATATCCGCTTTCAATTGATAAACCTGGAAGATGACCTTTCGGATTTGATAAAAGCAAAAAGACTTGTGATACCCTGCCATCATTTTCTGCCTGAAAAAATACAAAAAAGGCTATTGGATTTTGCCCGCCTGGGGGGCCATCTTATTCTTTTTAATGTACCCCGGGAGGATGAAAATTTCAATGATTGTCGTGTCCTGTTCAAAACCCTGGGGATAAAAAATACAGAGGCAGTTAAAAAACCTCAAGGAATGTTTGAAACAGAAAATATACGTTATAAGAATGAATTGATACCTGTTTACAGTGACCTGGAGATTTATCATTTCCATGATCCGGACAAAATAACCTGTGACCTTATGTACAAAGACAAAATATGCGGTTTTACCAGGCCGCTACAGAAAGGAAAAATCTCCGTTCTCGGCTTTATCCCACGGGTCTTTATGAATATTTCCAGAAAATTCGCCAGGGATTATTTTAAAAAGAATTCAGAGGATAAAATATTGATTTTTGAGAGAAAAAAGGGTAATTTTTCTCTCTATACGCTATGCAATCTTTATGATAATAGCAGAAAAGTCGATTTTGAGAAACGATCTTTTATCGTTAAAAAAAGGGATGCACTTTTTATCATTAAAAAAGGAAAACAGTGGAAGGCTTATCAATTGTAACAGACCTTATTTATTATACATTAACTCTTCATGAGTGCTTAAAACCTTAAAATAATCATCCACAAGCCTTTTATATTCCTGAGGAAACTTTTCCATAAGGTGATAATAATACTTTTTTTCATCCTGTGAGAGTTTTTCCTTTTTCAATTCCGGCGGAATGTCTACCTTGTAATCTTTGGCTTCCTCTGATTTTCTTTCTTTGGAATAATCTTTAACCTGAAGCGATTTTTGCGAATCTAAAAGTCGCTTCAGGACTTTTTTTTGTCTCTTTAAAAGTTCTGAATCGACCTTGCCTGATTTTAATTTTTCTTTAATATCCTCCATCTCCTTGGCCGCCTGCCCCAGGTCCCCCAGAAGTTTTTCCGCTTCTTTGTAGTTCTGAAGGAATTTATTGACTGAATTTCTTATCATTTCCTGCTGAAAGGCCAGTTCTTCAAGGTAATCCTGCATCTCACTGGATGTGCCGTCCTTACCGATCTGTCCTTTTAGCCTTTCTGTCATTTCATTTAATTTCTCCTGCGCATTGGCCATCTGGTTCAAAGCATCACTCATGTTCCCGCCGGATTGCATCTGAGCCTGTTCCTTGAATTCTTCTTTCAGAGTTAAAAGGTCCTTGAGAATAATATTGATATTGAGCTGCGCGTTTTCCTGAAAGGATATAGCCTGATAATATTTATCATTGGCCAGTATCTCACGTACCTGTGACAGGGCCTGATAGATATTATCAAATTGTTTAAAGAATTCCTGTGAAAAAAAGATGACTTCCTTTGTCTCTTCTTCAAGGGTTTTCTGATGGTAGCGTACGGACCGCTCTATAAAGATGATCGTTTCCGCTAAATGGGAGGCGCTAAGATCTGTATCAAAATCGAAATTATCCTCCAGAGAGGGAACAGGTTTAATGACAGCACTCTGTTGTTCTATTTTTCTTTTTACCTGTTCGATCCTGTATGAAACTTGCAGGAGATTGAAGATGGCCTTGTCGATGGAATTGAGGATCCTGGCCATATCTTTCTTTTTCATCCCGGCTGTCATCTGATCAAGGTTGGATTGAAGTTGATTCAGGGCTTCGATAGACTTTTTTTGCTCTTTAATGGCATCATCCCATTTCTTTTCGCTCAGAGATTGCTGCGAGTTCTGCATATTTTGCTCTACCCCGGATTCTTCAAGTTGCTTCATGGTCTTCTGTAATGGCTTGTACATATCAGGAGACTGTTTTTTTATCTCCTCCAGCAATTTATCAAAATCCTCTTTAAATTTATTCATTTGTTCTTTTATCTGCTTCTGCTGCTGGGCCAGCTCGTCCTGGCTATACTTGTTCTTGAATTTGTTGTCAATGGTCTTGCTCAATAATTCATTCTGTTTTTCAAGTATCTGCTCGGTTTGCTTTTTCAAACTCTCCAGCTTTTGCTGCTCGTGCATTTTTTTCAACATTTCCAGTGTTTTTTCGAGGCGTTTCAGGATCTCTTCCTGATCCAGCTTGGAGGCTAAAAGTTCTTTCTTGCTCTGTGTCAGATTTATTTTATTAACCGCTTCGTTCAGCCTGTTAAGGACATCCCTCATGTTCTTATCAGCGATCTTATCCATAAGGTCTCTGATCTGATTGATCTTGTCAATTGCCTGCGGGGTGAACATTTTATTTTCGTCCATTTTTTTAGAAATATTATTGATCTTGCTGACTAGATCCTTTGTGGTTTTATAAATCTTTTCCTGGGTTTCTTTTAATTTTTCAAGCTCTTTTTTCTCAATATAAGAGAGTTCTTTTTTTGATTCCAGGGTTTTGATCAGTTTTTCTGTATCTTCAGCCATTTCTTTCTGCTCATCTAAAAGTTCTTTTAATGTCATCACATTAGCTGACTGCTCTTGGTTCATCTGCCTGTACATATCTTCCACTGTTGGAAACCGGATATAATAGACCCGGGAAGCGATGATATGCTCCTTCTCAGGCTTATAACCATCCCAGGCCAGAGCAAAGTATTCCACCAGATCTCCCGGAGCCAGTTTGATCTTATTCAGATCCCATGTGTAGTTAAATTTAATCTCACTGTCTTCTTTGATATCAAGATCTATTTTTTCCACTGCCGGTTCTGCCTGAACATAGGCTCGATTTATCCGGTAAGAGAGTGAGAGAGCATGAACCGCATAATCGTCCCTGGCGTATATTTCCAGAGGGATTGATAAAGAATCCCCAATTTCTATATCCTTGCCGGGACGTCTGATCTCCACGAGGGGAGGATTGTCCTTGATTACCAGGATCTGATACTTTACCGGACTGTCATTTTTGTGATTATAAATATCCTTAATGTTGATGGAATAGGTATCATTTTTTGTTAAATAAATAACTCCTGAGAATTTATTCTCTCTTATTGAGAGGGGGGTTTGTTTCCCGGATTGGAAAACCAGCACCCCGTTTTTCAAAGGGTTATTGGCTTCACCCATGATCTTAACCGTTGATTTTTCAACAGCCTCGATATGCCCGTTCTCATCGACGACCTTTGATTTTAACAAGGTATAAGAGGGGTAGGTGAATACCAGACGAAGGTTTTTTATATAAGGTTTTTTTACAACTGAAATAGTATATTCATCCGTTCTGACCGGGATATTGTCCCGTGTCTGTATGGTTTCGCCATAATACTTGAAATTATCATAGACATTTTTTATAGTATGCGAATAAGTGTATTTTAAATTGGTTTTATCAAGATTAGTCACTTTCTCTAAAACAGCATTTTCTTTAATTATCCCTCCGGACGGATTCACCAGCACAATATAAGGGGAAGTCACCTTGCCATAAGTTGTCAGATCGATCTTCAGACCTTCTCCATCCAGTACAACCGCTCCTTTGGGAGAAATATCCATTTTCACAATTTTATGAGATTGTTTAATTTTATAGGATGGATAAGCAAACCGGTTCAAACTGATCTTAAAATTGTCAGGAAAAATAATACCGTAGGAGAACAGAAAAACGGTCGGTATCATGAACCTGGCCAGACTTTTATACATTTTTTGAAAATTAATAAAACCTTTCAGGTGGACTTTGTTGACCAGCCTGGTCGCTCTTTTCTTCAAATTTTCTAAAAAATACAGCGGGTAATCCAGAGAATCAGACAGCTGATAAGCGCTTATGATCTGATCTTGAAAATGATAATGATCTTCTATTTGAATGGCGGTATTAATAACCGTGACCTCTTTTAATTGGACATAGGATCTTTTTAAATGAAAAGAGATCAGGATAAGAAAAGAGAAAAGGTTCACCCAGCGCAAAAAAATATTGAGATGTAACAGATTATCCAGAAGAACGAAACTTAAAAACCATAAAAAGACAAAGATAAGCAGGGAAAAGAAATGATCGCTCATCTCGGTAAGCCATCTGATTTTGTTCAAATATTTTAATGAAGATTTTACAGATCTGTCCATATAAAGAAAATATACAGGCTTGTGGCAAAGAAGTCAAGACCAGAAAAGGCGCCTGGCACCAATAACACTTGACAAATTGATAAAAAAAATGTATATTATTTTATGTAAACTATCCGGGGAGGGGTCATAGAGAGCGAGAGTATCATGACTGAGATGATGGGTGAAGAACAAATTTCCTTATCTGTACTGGATGTAGACTGCTTTATCAAAGGTGAAAAAGATCCGGCCTCCTGCAAGAGAAAAGAAAAGCTGATCAAAAAGCATAAGGAAAAAATATATACCATGATCCTTCACAAGCTGGTTTCCATAGAATTTAAGCCAAAAACCGCTAAAGAGATATTTGAAAAGACGATGGATAATCTCGATATCCTGCAGAGAAAATTAAAACGGTCAGTTAATATTAAAGTAGCGCTTTTAGATTTCTTTATCAATTATGGTAAAAAATATCTTGAAAACCCACTTATCGTTGAGGAAAAACTATTCGAGGATCTGCAGCAGCGGGTTTTGATCGATGAATTGACAGGATTGAGGAATTATAGGTATTATCAGTACAGAATAAAAGAAGAGATCGGCAAAGCCAAGCGTGATACTCAACCTTTTACTATCGTTATTTTTGATATTGATAATTTTAAATACTATAATGATATCTATGGCCATCAGGAAGGCAATCAGATCCTGAAGAAGATCGCTCAGATCCTTTTAGAATGTGTCCGGGTTTCTGATATCGCGATCCGCTATGGGGGTGATGAGTTCCTTGTTATTCTTCCCAATACAGAAAAAAATGATGCCCTGGTGGTGGCGGAGCGGATACGGAAAAAAGTATTTAAATCAAAATTCAAGGAGACGGTATCCATAAGCGGGGGGATCGCCACTTTCATTGTTGACACATCAAAAGATCAGAAGACGTTATTTGAAATGGCTGATAAAGCCCTTTACATGTCAAAATATAAAGGAAAAAATAAGATCATGTGTTACCCTGTCGAAAGAAGAACATTCCAGAGGATTGGTGTATCTGAAGATGTTAAACTGGAGATCAAACTTTACAGTGATGATGATTACCGATACAAAGTGGAAAAATTACTCGATATCAGCAAAGGGGGACTGGGAATTCAATTACATGACCGGGTTCATGAAAATGATACGGTAAAAGGTTATATCAAGAAAAAGAAGGATGAACTGCACTTTAATGGAGTGGTCGTTTGGACCGACAAAATGGGAGAAACTGATTTTCGGGCTGGTATCAAATTCTTGAATGTAAATTAATCTTTCCAATAATGAACATCTTCATTGCTAAAGCACTTGTTATTTCTAATCTTGATGAGCTTTTTAAAGTGATCTCCAGAGGCCACAGATATTTAAATTACAGATTCCAGACCTGGAGCCCTTGTGGTAGAGCGAAGCCTGCCCGTTAGGGCATTACAAATTACAGACATGGTGTCCTGAAGGTGTATTTTAAAAATTCCTTTTTAATCCGTAATATGCAATTTGTAATAATAATGTTGTTTCTTTTTAAATTCTTGACAAAATCCATGAATTGGTTATCTTTGCCCATATAAAAAAGGGCTCAATGCCCGAAGGATCTAAAATGGAAATACCAAAGGTCATTCATCATTCTTTTATTCAATTATCAGAGAATCCCGCTATTTATATCGATCCTTTCAAGGCCCCTGGTTCCTTGCTTTATGCGGATTATATTTTGATCACTCATGGTCATTATGACCATCTCTCCCTTCCGGATATTAACAAACTGCTAAAACCTTCCACAAAACTGGTTATTCCCCAAAGCTGTAAGAATCAGGTCGCGACATTAAGTAATGAGATCCTTTTTGTTATACCGGGAAAGACCTACTCTCTTGATGAGATAGAGATTTATACTATTCCGGCTTATAACCTTAATAAATCCAATCATCCCCGGTCTAATAATTGGGTGGGCTATGTCGTAACGGTCAATGATAAAAAATATTATCATGCTGGAGACAGTGATCTTGTGCCGGAAATGGAATCATTAAAGAATCTCGAGATCGATTTTGCTTTTTTCCCTGTGGGAGGGACATTTACCATGAATGCGAAAGAAGCAGCCGGGGCTGCGAATTTAATAAAACCAAAGATCGCCATTCCCATACACTATGGATCTGTCGTGGGTTCAAAACAGGATGCTGAAGAGTTTGCCAAATTGTACAAGGGCCCTGTAAAGATATTATTATAAGACGTTGAAAGAAAAAATAAAAATATTAAAGGAATATAAACCTTATCTGAATATTTCTTCTGAAACGATCAGTTCTGAAAATATTATAATAGAAAAAACAAAGCAGGGCCCGCCCACATTAAAATATTACAAGGGTAAAAACGCAATTTACCTTCACAGCCGGTATGACCCCCTGAAAGAAGCAGGGAATATTGTGAACCAGTTCAAGGCCAATCAGGATGATATTATTGTTATACTGGGCACGGGTTTGGGGTATCATATAAAAAAAATCAGGGAACGCTTTACTGACAATTATCTTGTCGTCTGTGAATATGGTAAAGATATTTTTCTCAGCTATATCAGGGAAACCGATACTGATCTGCTCAAAGATGATCAAATAATATATTTTTTATCATCTTTTCATTATGAAGACATAGCTGAAGCCTTGCGATATCTCATCTTTATTAAATTGCAGAAAGAGGTCAAGGTCAGGATCTTCAGCCATACTCCTTCTTTTCATATTTATCCGGAATACAGGGATCTGGAGACAGATCTTTTAAAAGAGATCGGACGGATCTATAGCGATTACCTGACCGTCAGGGAAATGGATGATCTCTGGAAAAGAAATGTGGAGAAAAATAAAAAAAATTATTCCAATTCGCAACCTCTGAAAAAATTGCACAGCGCTTTTAAGGGTAAACCCTTATCCATCGTATGCGCCGGGCCGACTCTGGAAAGGGATATCCGTTTTTTAAAAAAGAACAAAACCATTATTCTCAGCGTTGATACCGCCTGCCGTTTCTTGATAAAAAACAAGATCTATCCTGATTTTGTCATCAGCCTGGATGCTAAATATGAAAATATTTATGATTTTAAATATCTGGATTTCAAGAACACAAATCTGATCTATGATCTTGTGGCCTTTCCTGAAATACCCGGGTTGTTCAAAAATAAATATGTCACCTATACCCTGAAACTTTTCAAAGATCTTGAAGGACGCCATATCCCCTATCGAAGTGAGCCGGTACGGGAATTCATAAAACAATATGGGGACATGGGGGGACTTCAGTCCGGAGGAAGCGTGGCGACCAACGCATTCGACCTGGCCCTTTTCACAGAAGCTGACCCCATCTATTTTTTAGGCCTGGATCTGGTTCATGTGGACTATCGATCACATTGCCGGGGAACCTTGTCGGAGATCTATTTTAATCAGAGGACCAACAGATTCTATAATCTTGCGACCCTCGAATTTTATCATATCATGGGAAGAAAGATCAGTTCATCCTTAAAACAGGGACACATAATAACAGAAGAATTTATGATGAAAAAATATAAAAGCTGGTTTATTCAGGGTTTCCAACTGGTGAAAAACAAAGTCAAAGTAAAGGTTTTATCTGAATTTTTTTAAATTAATCTGACCCGGGCTTTCCCGGAAGATTGTTGAATGTCTCCCAGGGGGAAGAGGCTGTACCCGGGGTAGGAATGAGGGATATAATTTTTATCAGCCACAATGATCAATCCTACGCCCATATTAAAGGTTTTATACATTTCTTCTTCTTTTATAGAGCCTTCTTTTTGAATGAATGGAAAAATAACCGGGATCCTTTTAATTTTGATTTTATGGATAACCGCTTTTAAGCCATCAGGAAGAATACGAACCGTATTATCAATGATCCCACCGCCGGTAATATGAGCAAAACCTTTAATGCCTGTTCTCTTGGTCAGATGTTTTATTAATTTCAAATATGAAAGATGAGGCCTGAGAAGGGCTTTTTTCAAAGTGCTCTTGAGAAAGGGAATATATTGATCGATCTTGTATTTTTTTATCTGGAAAAAAAGTCTGTTCACCATGGAGAATCCGTTCGTATGAAGACCGTTAGAAGCCACACCATACACCCGATCACCGGCTTTTATCGTTTTCCCGTCAATGACCCTGTCCTTATCCACTATCCCCACCATACACCCGGCCACATCATACATGCCCGTTCTATAAATACCAGGCATTTCAGCGGTTTCACCGCCGATTAAAGCCACATTATTTTGTCGGCAGGCTTTGATCATTCCCTGTATGATCTGTTTTAAGGCTTTAGGATTCAGTTTTTCCATGGCAATATAATCCAGGAAAAAAAGCGGGGTGGCATTATGTACGGCTATATCGTTAACACCATGATTAACGATATCCTGACCGATAACATCATAGTCATCAGCCAGAGCAGCCAGTTTTATTTTTGTTCCTACGCCATCTATACTTGATACCAGTACCTTGTCTTTGGAGATTTGAAAAAATCCGCCAAATTTTCCGATAGGGGTCAACACATTTTTATTGAAGGTTGTACCGATGGATCTTTTTACTGATTTCAAAGACCTTCCCGCCAGAGTTATATCAACACCGGATCTTTTATAAGTTAAACTCATTACTCCAGTATCTCCTTTTTTAGTTTTATTTTTACTTTTTGGGGATAACGGCCGTTGAAACAGGCAAAGCAAAAATCATTTTTTCGTTCTCCCAGGACTTGCTTTAATCCGTTCATACTTAAATAATGGAGAGAATCAACCTGTAGAAATTTCCGGATCCCGGAGATATCCATCCTGTGAGCGATAAACTCATTCTCATCAGGTGTATCAATACCATAATAACAAGGATGAAGATAAGGCGGAGAGGCGATACGGAAATGAACCTCCTTGACCCTGGCTTCCCGGAGAATTTTTACTATCTTCCGGCTGGTTGTGCCTCTGACGATGGAATCGTCAACAATGACCACTTTTTTATTTTTCAGGATATTTTCAACAGGCATAAGTTTCAATCGGGCATCATTTTCCCTGACCAGCTGTTTGGCCTGGATAAATGTTCTTCCAATGTAATGATTTCTTACCAGACCCATTTCAAAAGGGATACCTGATTCACGACTGAATCCCAGAGCGGCGTAGTTGCCGGAATCAGGGACAGCGATCACGACATCAGCTTGAAGAGATGAGTCTCTGGCCAGTTGTTTCCCGCATTCTTCCCGGAACTGATTAACCGGAAGACCGAAAAGTGTGCTGTCAGGCCTGGCAAAATAGATCAGTTCGAAAATACAATGAGCCTTTTGGATAGCTGTGGTAAAAAAAGCAGAAGTGATACGATCATCTTCCAGGAAAACAATTTCACCCGGTTGAATTTCTCTTATAGAATGAGCCTGAACGATTTTTAAAGCGGAATCTTCTGAAGAAACAATGTATGATTTACCTTTTTTTCCCAGGCAGAGAGGTCTGTTACCCATGGGATCACGGGCGGCACAAAGACCCTTTTCGGTAATAAACAGGAAAGCAAAACCGCCTCTGATCTTTTTGAGCGATGCTATAATGGCTTTTTTCAGGTCTTTTTCCCGACTATGTGCAATAAGGTGAAGGATGACTTCTGAATCCAGAGCCGTCTGAAAAATCGCGCCTTTTTGCCTGAGATTATCCTTAAGCATTTTAGCGTTGATTAAATTACCATTATGAGCCACTCCAATAAGACCTTTATAGGAATTGATCAGAAGTGGCTGGATATTACTGGAAGACGAGCTGCCTGTGGTGGAATACCGTGTGTGACCGATAGCGACTCTGCCTCTATGTCTGGAAAGGTCGATGTTCTTTAAAAACTGATTGACCAGTCCCATCCCTTTTAATTGTTTGAATCCGTTTCTATTGTGATAGACGACCCCCAGACTTTCCTGACCTCTGTGCTGAAGGGAGTGCAATCCCAAAAAAGTGAGTGATACGCTATCCGAATGGTTATAGACTCCAAAAATACCACAATCTTCTGAAAGCATTTTTTCATCCTGATCCTTGAATTTTTGAAAGTAACAATATAATACCTTTTTCTTTCAAGTCAAATAAAAAAAGGGGACAGGCTACTTGTAATAAAAAGTAGCCTGTCCCCTTTTTTCCAACTATGATTAGAATAGCTTTTATTGATTGGTGCTTTGGACCGGTTTGGCCTCTTCAAGGCGTTGTTCAATGATCAACTCGGGATAGATCCTTTTTTTGATCTCTTCTTTGGTCTTGGAATCACCGGGATAATGATAATCCAGAGCCTTGATTAAAGCCTTTCTGTGCTTTTTCATCCAGGCATGGGCTTTCTTATCTCCCACAAAAGACCAATCCCATTCTTTGGCGACATCCACGATCATGCCAAAGATCCTGGCTTCCCATTCCAGAACAAATACCTTGTCGGGATTGAATCTCTTATACTCCTGGAGATAGCCCAGGGCTTTTTCATAATTACCAACGTAAACACTGCAATAGACCAGACTTTTAAATGTATTGTTTAAAAGATTTTTAAAAAGAGGACGGGTGGCCACATCCGCATCCCATTCCACATAGCGGGCCAGTATATCAAGGGATTTGGTAAAATACCATTCTGATAGGATAAAGTCATACAGAACAGACCCCCCGGTAGGTGTGAGTATCTCCGTCATGTAAGGATCACGCAGGTAATAATCTGACTTGCTGGGATCGGGTTCGTACCACTTGATACCGGTGTGTTTGAAAAAATGTTCCAGTTCATCAGGCCCGAAATAAGTCACCAGTCCGCTCAAACCCGCCATATAATACGCTTTAGCCTTTTTCAAGTAATATTCCCCTTTTGTTTTGTTAAAGATCAACTCCTGGGCATAATTTAAAAATCCCGGCTTCCTTTCATAAGGCCAGTTTAGAACAGGAGCATCTTCCAGAGAATCATCATCCAGTTCAACCTCCTGGGTTAATCCTGGGGTTATGAAAAAGAATAAAATAATGATGATATATATATATTTCATTCTGACTCCTCCTGTTTATTTTGTCTTGAAGTCTTTGACGGATTTCTTTATATCAGAAGCCAGCTTTTGAATTTCCTGATAGATATTAAGGACTTGTTTTTTATTAAGCGATTTTTTGTTTAATTCATTTTTCAACGAGTTGATTTTATTCTGCAAAAGGGCATTACTGGTTTGAATCTCTTTAATACGCCCGTTTAGAAAATAGATCAGATTATTCATATGTTCCGCCATCTCTTTGAATTTATCTTTCTTTCTCAAGCGTACCATAAAGTTCAAATGCCCGCTGGCGATAGCATCAAGGGTCTTTTTTAACCTGTAAATGGGCCCGGCGATCCGATGGGAATAAAATACGCCATAGACGATCATAAAAAGAGATATGGTGAACATGGAGATCAGTATAATGGGCACAATGATCTCAAAATGATTCGTATATTTAATGGTTTCTCCTTTTTTAACTATCAGCAGATAACTTTCAAAGATCGATTCGCCGTATTGATATCGAAAATAGTAATAGATAATAGAGACAAGACCCGTAATAAAGACAAAGGAAATGACAATTTTCAGAAAATCAATAATAAAGTGAACCTGAAATTTTTTATGAATAAGATATTGCTTTCGTCTCTCTTGTTTCGATAATTCCATTTTTGATACTTCCATGTTCTTCACTCCCATTTGATTTTTTCCAATGAATTCAAGGCTTCTTTTTTTGTCGAATATTGTAATTTTTTACTCTGAGTAACTTCGATTAAAGCAAAAAATCCATCCTTGTTGCCGATCATACCCAGGGCCTGAACACAGGCCAGTATGACTTCATCACTGATCTTGAATTTATCAAGAGTCAATTCATAGCTGATAGCCTTTTCGAGATATTGAATACCGTCCCTCTTCTTGAATTTACCCAGGGCTAAAGCGGCATATTTTCGTACCTTGGGATTTCTGTCTGCCAGCAAGGTGTTCCCGACAAGATCCAATGTTTGATCATCTCTGATATCAGCCAGGGCAATAGCGGCCGAGGCTCTTACATCATGGTCAAAAGCCGGGATAACATTTTCATAGCCTTTAGAAAAATTTTTCTCATAAAGATCAGGATTCCAAACATAACACATAACAGCCACAAGAAGATCCTTTGCTTTTTGTGCTTTTAAATTCCCGAGGGATCGGATAGCCGCCACTTTCACGGGCTTGGCCCCTTTTATCACGACATCAATAAGGTAGGGGATACTGGACCCTTTTAACTTTTTAAAGTATTTTTCAACTTCAGCATTAA
This sequence comes from Spirochaetota bacterium, assembly GCA_016931325.1. Classification (GTDB taxonomy): domain Bacteria; phylum Spirochaetota; class JAHITG01; order JAHITG01; family JAFGFC01; genus JAFGFC01. Next base: position 33,709 of record JAFGFC010000085.1, read on the forward strand.
TGTCAATATTTGTCTGCTCTGTCTTATCCTGAGAATAAGCTAATACAGACAGACTGAGCATCAATAAACATATAAGTGAAAATAACCTTTTCATTTTATTATCCTTTATATAATCGGTTTAAATTAAAAATTATTTATCAATAATCACACAGGATCCAACCTATTTTTTCCAGAAAAATTTCAAAAAAAGAAGGTCTTTTTTCCCATTATCAGGCGAAACAGTGGCTCCGGTTATCAGAAAGAGGTTGTCTTCAATAGGAACCATGTCTTCCGCTTCATCATCGCCTGTCGGACCCCATGTAAAATCATCTTTTTTATTTCCTGATTCATCAAGTGTCAGGACAAAGATATTCTTTTTTTTAGTATTGATATCCTCAGAATAACCGGCCACAAGATAGTGGCCGTCGGCTTTCAATATCCTTTTGGGTATATCATCTTTCAATCCCCCGTATGTTTTCTCCCAGATGATTTCACCCAAAGAATTGATCTTCATGATCCAGATATCCTTGTTCTGTCCTTTGAGGTTCTTGGACCCTGCAATAAGATATCCACCGCTAACGGATATAATATCCTGTCCTGTGTCGTCATTTTCCTCACCATAATTCTTATCCCAGAGCCTGTTGCCATTTTTATCTATTTTCAGGATCCATAGGTCCTTGTTCTTTGGGGAGAGACTGATAGAGCCGATAACGATATAGCCGTCAGGGACTTCACAGATACCGGTAGCATAATCATCATGCCCGGTCCCGAAAGTATGATCCCACAGCCTGTTCCCATTTTCATCGATCTTCAGGATATAGAGATCCTGTCGCCCTTTTCCCGTTGAAGATGACCATCCGCAGATCAGTATCCCGTCTTTAACAGCCAGACTGCATTCCGCTCCATCCCATTCCCGTCCGCCATAGGTTTTTTCCCATATTTTATGGCCTTCTTGGTCGATCTTTATGATATAGATATCTCCATTCCCTTTACCAAAAGAATAAGTCGTGCCAATAATATAAAAAAAGTGATTATCCATACTGCAAATTGATTCACCCCAGTCAATATGAGGTCCCCCGAATGTCTTGCTCATGAGAGTATCCCTCTGTCGATTGATCAAAAGGACCCAGACATCACTCCAGGAACCTTTGGCTTTTGTGCTGCCCACTACCATATACCTGTCAGAAGAGATCTTTAAGATAGATTTCCCGTAATCGTCTTCTTCCCCGCCGTAAGTAATAACTTCTTTATCTGTTTTAATAGAAGTCACCTTTTCTTCGAATTTATTTTCAGTAGCGCATGACAGAAAGAATAATAGAACCAATAAAATATATATAATAGGCTTGTACATTTCAGTTTATTTATTTTTAAAAAGGATACAAGTACCCTGTCGGGGCACAAGTGGGTCGAGGATTCTAGTGTTTTTGATTAAACTTTTATTTACTTGAATCCTTGAACCCTGGACTCCTGGAATCCTTCTTTAATAATATTATTGGCCTCTTTTAAAAAGATATAAAGTAAAATAACAAAGTCAAGACCACTGACCAGAGATAAAGATAAGAAAAACCACTGAAAACACTGACAGCACTGAAAATTTATAAGAAAATCTATGAAAGTATTTATTTGTGAATTCTCAGTTAAACTATGATTTTTAATTTCTTTAAATTCAGAGAATTCAATGACTTCAGTGGTTAAATCTTTGAAATCTCTGTGGATTAAATATCAAATATGACATTGGTGGTGAACTTCTTTCCTGACTTTTTAATATGAAGGCCATGGTAAGTGATGGTTTTGATCTCGTGTTTATAAAGGTGCAAGGGAATCTCCTCCTTTAGAAAATCACCTGAAACAGTGATGCATAAAGAATCCTTTTTTAATAAATCGATATCGACCTGTTTCCCGACAAAACGGTTAATATTATAATATTCCAGCAATTTTTTTAATATGTTGAATAAGAGCTGATCATAATCTTTTCCGGTGATCCTGATCCTGATCTTTTTTTTCAACCGTATCTTATCCAGACTGATGAGATTTTCATATAAAATTAATGCAGCGGCCTGATAGATCTCTTCTTTCGAATCAGCTGTGATCTTTACTCCCAGATCAGCTGTATGGTCTATATAAGTGTATTTCCACATGGTTCAGGTGGGGATCTTTTTATGGATAAAAAAACTGATAACAAGAAAGATACAATTTCCCATCCAGGCGGCTACGACAGCCGGAAGGATCCCGTTCTTTCCCATAGAAACACCAATATTGAGAATGACCCAGTACACAAAGCTGACCATAAGTGACAGCCCCATACTGATAACGATAACACTTCGGGTAGAATAGATCGATAAAGGGGCCCCTATTAGCATCATAAGAAGACAGGTAAAAGGAAAAGAGAATTTCAAATGGAAGTCGACCAGCTCTTTCTGGTATTGAAACCCGCTTGACTTTAACCGGTTTATATATTGTACAGCTTCCTTAATGGTCAATTCGGTTATGTCAGTCCTGGTGTATTCAAAATCAGAAGGTTTTTCAGGAATGGGGATCTCTTTTTCTTCAAAGCTCTCCACTTCCTCCAGTTCTTTGAATTCATTCAATTTGCGGATGACTCCGTTTTTAAAGATCCACAATTCCTTCATTTCATCCCATACGGCCAATCTCGCGTCGATACGGTACAGGATCTTTTCTTTATCGGGTGATGTCCTGAAGACATGTATATTTTCCAGCTGTTTTTCTTTTGAATTATAATATTTGATATGGTAAACAAAATTATGCTTGCCGTACATGGAAAAATTACGCCTGTCTTTGGCATAAATAATATTTTTAAATTTATTATAAATATCAATGGATTTTCTCTGGGAAGGCACGACAACCGACTCATTGAAGAAAACAAACAGGATACTTAATAATAAACCGGTAATATAGAGATATGCGATGATACGATAAAAGCTTATACCGCCGGTTATCATAGCCACGATCTCCCTGTTCTTCGCCATGATCCCCAGGGAAAAAACAACAGCAAAAAGGATGGCGATGGGCGAGAGCTCGACAATAAAAAAAGGTGTTTTATACAGATAATAGTAAATGACATCGATAAATTTTATATTTCTGGAGATAAAAAAATCCAGTCGTTCCATCAGCTCAATAAGATGATTGACAATAACGATGAGAAACAGGGCACCAAAGAAGGTTTTAACGAATTCGATCAGTATATATCTGTCGATAATAGTCGGTTTAAGTGTTTTTATATCAAACGGCATGAAGATAATATAGAGGTTATAAATTATTTAGTCAAGGGAGAAGGGGAGTGTCCCTTAAAGTTTTATCAGATTAATATTGTCCCAGCTGGCATAGGTAGGGATATGAGTAAATAAAAATATTTGATTGTCGGACATAATAGAATAAAGGATCTGTTTCACTGTTTCCAGTCGTTTATCATCAAAATTAACAAAGGGATCGTCTAAAAGGAGGGGCAGACGGGTTACATTATTGATCTCATTTATCAAAGCCAGCCTGATGGAAAAATAGAGCTGCTCTTCAGCGCCGCAACTCAGGGAGGAAAAATTCACCTCCCGGGAGTTATGGAATTTGATAATAGGTTGAAACTCTCTGGTCATGGTGATCCCTGTGTACCTGTCATTTGTGATCCTTTTATAGATCCGGGATATGTTCCTGGAAAGCCTTTCCAGATGCCTTTCCTGATATTCAACAATGGATTCATGAAGGGTATTGATCGACTCCGTAAGGCTCTCTTTCTGGAACCGAGAATCCTTATACTCTTCTTCCATCTGCTCCAGATGGTCCTGAAGACTTTCAAGGCTCTGATCCTCCGTAAATGTGGAAGCCTGTCGTTTTTGCAGATCCCAGATCGTGCTTTTTAACCTGTCAATATCCTTTTCCAATTTATGGATATCTGAATTGAGTTTTTGTCCGTAAGACACGCCTTCCCGCGGGTTGTCTTTATAGGATCTTAAAAAGGGATTGTCCTGCTCGATTTCAGTAAGCGTTTTGTTCAGTATGATAAGTTCAGATTGAATTTTAGAGCTGCTTTTGCCGAGCTCGGCAGGGTCTTTCATGTTCTTCAGGGTATATTTTAAACTTTTTATATCTGAGGATAGATTCTTGTATTCGTCATAGAGAGAAGAAAATTTATCTTCCTGGAGCAAAGGCAGAAACGGTTTTAGCGTATTCTTTAAAATGCCTGTTTCTTTTTTTAAATTCTCGATTTCTTTTATTAAAATATCCTTCATGGTACTGATCTCAAACTTGTTTCTGGTATGTTTAAATACATTGATCAATATAAGGGCCAGAGCACCCAGACCGATAGCACCGGCAACATAGTATAAATAAGATATTTGGAATTTCCAGGCCGCCAGACCGCTTAAAAGGCTGATGATAAATAAATTCGAGGCTAAAATAAATGTTCTGATAAACAAAGGTTTTTTATCAGGCAGGGTTTCTAATCGGGTCTTTTTTTCGTCGATCTCCTGATTGCGATTTTTATATGTTTTAAAATTATCAACAATATCTTCGGTTATCTTTCTGAAATCAGAAAAATGACTTGTCCCATACTTTTCTTTATTCTCCAGGTCCTGTGTGATCTCTTTGATCCTGTTGATCTCCTGGCTTATCTCGCTGTGCCTTACCAGAAGCATGTTGTATTTTTCGGCTGTATCGGTGTATTTTTTTATCGAGGAAAACTGGTCTTGTAAGGTTTTTAGCTCTCTCTCCTTTTCCCCCTTCTGGTTCTCCATCTTGACGATCTTTTCGTCTATTTCTGATGTCTTGATACTGGCTTCGACCACCTGGTTTTTTTTAGACTCGATCTCTTTAATGGACAGCTCCAGCTGTTCCAGCTTCCTGTCCTTGTTCTTGTCTGAAATATTCTTCCATGGGCTTTTTTTTGTAATATCGAAATATTTTTCCATCCATGATTTTAAAATATCCTTATAATTTGTTCCCACGGCCCCTGTAATGATCTGTTGTATATCACCGCTGATCTCTGTCTCCAGAGAACGCTGGCTCACGATACTGGTATTAATAAAAATATCTTCATTATTTAATCCGATCACTTCTTTTAATAAATTCAAATAGTGTTGTTTTTCTTCGGTTCTTGATTGGGCCGATACATTTCCTGTGAAAAGGCTTTTTTTATGTTTCCCTTCTTTTTTTATAAAAATAACAGTGTTGGTATCAAAATCTCTTTTCATGGCATATTCCCTGTCATCCAGGAAAAAAACAATCTCTCCTGAATGATTTTTGCTTTGAACCCAACTCTGATATTTGTTTCCCCATTCGGATTTTTTTAAACCAAAGATAATCGATGTGATCGCTTTAAAAAGAGTGGATTTACCTGATTCATTGGGTCCGAGAATAACATTTATCTTATCCGGTGCAAATTCAAAAGAGGATCTCTTGTTAAAAAGGCCGAACCCTTCTAATATGATCTTTTTTAATTTCATTACTTTATAAATTTCTGAAAACCCAGATGAATAGCCCGCTCAATAATGGCTTTCTGTCCGGCGGTTTTTGATCTGTCATATTTTTGGAAAAGTTTCTTAAAATATATGCCTCTGACAGTTTCTTCCTTCATGATCTGTTGTATCAGAGCGCTGTCCATATATTGGATATTATTCTTTAACCGGACAGAAAAGAAATCCGACTCTGTCTGTAACAGGATCTCTTCTTCATTGACGGAAAAATCAGCAACCCCGTCAAGAAGAAGGGTAAGGATCCTTTCTTTATCAGCCATTTTTTTGATCTTTTTGATCAAATCCTGCTGGGTTGAGACCTTTTCCATCGAAAGGTCGATTTTTTCAAGAATACATTGAATATTGAAAAATTTAACTTTTTTAATGGCCCCTTCGCCGTTCATCTGAAAATCGACCTGTAATGCATGATGTTCTCCATATTCGTCTATTTTTAAGGGGTATAGTGAACCGCTGTAGGCCGCTGTATGGCTTTTATCCACTTCAAGGATATGGGAAGAATGAAAATGACCCAGCGCCAGATAGTTCAAATTGGTCTTTTTGAACTCCTCGACCGAGAAAGGCAGATCCCGTTCCCGGATATTAACTCCTTTGCTTTCCAGAGTGCCATGAAGAAGGCCAATATGGATCCCTTCCTCTTTTTTGACTTTAAATCCTGATAGGATCCTTTGCTTTCCCATCCCGGGTTCAAAAACACCTCCATAGAGAAAAACATTTTCTCCTCTCAGATCGAATTGAGTGACATAATCGAACTTGTTTTGCTTAATGACCGTACCGGGAAATTCTTCGGTTTTGTAAATGCTGTTCTTATATCCATAACTATCGTGATTACCCGGTAAAAGGATAAGATTAACACCCTTATGGACTAAAGCCGCTAATGCTTCTTTCACCTGGATCTTGATCCGGCTGGGAGGATTATGGGTATGGAAAAGGTCCCCGGCTATCAGGAGTATATCGACTCTGTGTTCAGATCGGGAACAATACGCTAAAAGTTCTTTAAAGGCCTGAAAAGCCTTTTCCTGCATGATAGTAGAATTTTCACCTGTAAAAGAAAAATCATTCCCGAAATGGAGATCAGCCGTATGTATGATCCGTATGCTCATGATTTTTTAATAAAACGGTTGTATTTTGAAAATCAAGAAATATTACTTTCCTGCCTGGCGAACAAAGAGGTTTATGTGGCTTGCTTTCTAAAAGTCTGCGAGCTAAATAAATATTGACGATAGATTAAAAAATTGTTAAATTTTGCTGTTTTAGATGGTGAGTGTAGCTCAATTGGTTAGAGCACTGGACTGTGGCTCCAGTTGTTGTGGGTTCAAGTCCCATCACTCACCCAAAATGCGCCCGTAGCTCAGCTGGATAGAGCGTCTGACTTCGAATCAGCAGGTCGGGGGTTCGAATCCCTCCGGGCGTACTTTAATAAAGGGGACAAACACTTTTTTATTTTGATAGAGTATATACATTTCATAAAAAAGTGCTTGTCCCCTTTATTATGCTACATCCTGTAGCCGTACGCATAATCACATCCTTGTGATTTAGCGTTCATTAGAAAATACCCAACTCTGCAAATGCACGCACAATCACATCCATGTGATTAGGCGTCCATTAAAAAATTCTTACCTCCTGTAGGTGCACGCACAATCACATCTACCCTTACGGGTACTTTGCATGTGATTAGGCGTGCTTTTAAAATGCATCCTGCAAATGCACGCACTCACACTTCCCTTTCCCCTTTTTTCTTTTTTTTCAGTAATTTATCAATACTGGCTTTTAATTTCTTGATGTCTATCGGCTTGGGAAAAAACGCCTTGGCTCCCAGCTTTTCAGCCTCTTTGATCTTGTCATTCACATCATATCCGCTGATCATAATGGTTACCATCTTTTGTGAACCGGGAATAACTTTGTTGATTTTTTTCAAAGTCTCCACACCGTCTATATCTTCCATTTTAACATCCAGTATCAGGACATCAGGGACCTTTCGATCTAATATGGCGATGGCTTCTTTTCCACTTGTAGCTTTTACAACTCTGTATCCCATGTCTTTAAGGAAATGGGAGAGAGTTTCTCTGATGCCCTCTTCATCATCAACCAGCAGGATAAAAGTTTTATTAAGATTTTTCTCAAAAATGGCAAAGATCTGATCAAAATCCAGTGGTTTGTAAATAATTCCGCAAGCGCCTTCTTTTATGGCCTCGGCGATCAATTCATCAACCGCATGGGCTGTCATCATAACAACGATAGTCTCGGGCGAGATCTTTTTAATTTCTCTGAATGTTTCGACCCCGTTCAATTTTGGCATCTTAATATCCAGAATAACCGCATCAAATGATTCCACTTTAATGATATCGATGGCATTCAATCCGCTGGAGGCTGTGGCGACACTATACCCCTCAAGCCTCAAGATCTCGGAAAGGGTGATCCGCACACTTTCTTCATCATCAACAACTAAAATATTGGCTTTCTTTTCCATATTATTTTAAAGGTAAAAATATACTAACCGTTGTACCTTTGTTCACCTTGCTTTCTACCTGGATGGTTCCATCATGACTTTTAATAATATCAAACACAATAGCCATTCCCAACCCGATACCCTTGGTCTTGCTGGAATAAAGAGGTTCAAACATATGTTTCATGGTCTTTTCATCCATTCCGCATCCTGTATCATGGATCTTGATCCTAACCCGATGTTTTATCTTTTCGGCCTTGATATTAATTTTCCCCCTGGCAGGGATGGCCTGAATTGCATTAGTAATAATATTAATAAAGACCTGCTTGATC
>JAFGFC010000086.1 GCA_016931325.1 Spirochaetota bacterium
GAACCGATACGGGATACAGTTTAAAAGATTTGAGCATGCGCATAGCGGATTTACAGTTTCAGAAAAAGGAGATATCTATTTTAATGATGCTTCTGGTTCTTTATCGTTATTTAATATGGAGTGATGGAAGAAGAAAAAATGAAAAAAGCAAAGTGGCGGGGAATTTATAAAGGACTTTTAATTTGATAAAAATCATTAAGGAGGGTTAAATTTATGAAGTATCTGCGAATACTAACGATTGTATTGCTGGTTTTGGCTCAGATTCTTTCGCTGTCGGCTGAAGAGAATGAACTGAAAGGGTACAAAGTGAAACGATTCCCCTTTTATATCTATACTGATTACGGGCGAAAGATCAACAATTTCATCCCATCAGGTTGGCTGGGAGATTTTTATGATCTGAAGATCAATGAACGTTGGAGTCAAAATCCGAAATCAGGAAAAACATGTATCCAGATCATTTATACGGCGGAACATAAAGACCGTGCGGGATGGGCTGGTATCTGTTTTCAATCTAATCCTGATAATTACTGGGGCACATTAAGAGGAGGTTATGATCTCACAACAGCAAAGCGACTCTTCTTTTATGCCCGGGGAGAAAAAGGAGGTGAAACGATCGAATTCAGAATGGGTGAATTCAAGAAACAACACAAGAAGAACAAAGCAACGACAGGACTTGTGCGATTAACAAAAGATTGGAATCTTTACGAGATCAATCTTGAGAATATGCAGTTAAATGATATCGCCGGGGGGTTCTGTGTTATTTTTTCTTCTAAAGAAAATACAAACGGTTGTATTGTTTATCTTGATGAATTGTATTATACCGACAAAGAAAATCCCATTAAAATAAGCAAGATACAAACGTTTGGCAAAGAGAGATTTTGATCTTTGTTAAATATGGTATATATTATAGAATGGGGATTGGTCGTATCCCTTGTTTGACACAAAGTACATTTGCTGCCAATCCCCCCGTCTATAATATAAAAAATTTATATTGAAAAATTATTTTCAATATATATGTTAATTCTCTCTAATTGCGTTATATTATAATTAGAAGATAAGCGCATATCAAATTAGCGAGAATTGACAGGACCTGTGAAAATTCGATAGGAGGTAGACTGTCATTAGAAGAATCACACTTATCATCTTAATTATTCTTGTTGGTTTCAACCTGTATGCCAAGAAGAATAAAATTGAAAAACCGATCATTGCCAAAAAGGTTGTTTCAGAAGAAGAGGATGAATTAAAAGGATTTCCCGTTAACAAATTTCCCTTCTATATATATAAAGAGGGATTTAACCATTTGAATCACTATATCCCTTCCGGCTGGATGGGGGATTGGGGCGATATTTATCTGAATGAAATGTACAAAGAAAATCCTCATTCAGGTAAAACATGTATAAAGATCATCTATTCAGCTGAGAAAAAACAGAAAGCGGGATGGAGTGGAATTTACTGGCAGAACCCACCCAACAACTGGGGATATTTTAAAGGGGGTTATGATCTGACTGGCGCTAAACGTCTGTACTTTTATGCGCGAGGAGAAGAAGGTGAAGAGTATGTAGAATTCAAAATGGGCGGAATAATAGGCAAATACTCGGATACCACGATGGGTAATAAAACCGGGGCTATTAAACTGTCCAGGGACTGGAAGCTTTATGGGATCGATCTGGAAGGATATGATCTGAAGTATATATCCGGGGGTTTTTGCGCTGTGTTTTCTTCGCAGCTTAACACGAATGGTTGCACGTTCTACCTGGATGAAGTGTACTACACAGACAAGGAGATACCGCAGGAATTCGATTCACTGTTAACCAGCGAAAACAAAATTGAAAAGGCAGTTCTTCTCCCTATCATGATCAACACGAATAAAAAACTTTTAAGAATCGGAGTGTTGAGTTTTGAAAATACATCCAAATCACATGATCTGGAATACCTTTCGAAAACCATTCCTGAATCCATTTCAACCTTTCTGGGTAAACAGAATGAACTCAAGGTCATTGATTGGGAGAGTGTTCAGCAAAAATTAAATGCTCTCTCCCTTTCCATGGAGGATTTCAACACCTTGAACGGTGAAATGCTTCTGGGTAAGATATTAAAGGTCGATACGCTGATCCGCGGCAGCTTTGTGGAAGTGAACAATAAGATCAGGATCAATACAAAGCTCATCGATATCAGTTCAGGTACGATCATCACTTCTGACCAGATCGAAGGAGATTTGAATAAGGATGTATTCCTGTTAATGGATAAAACTTCGCAGACCATTTTAGGACAGATCTCAAACTTTAATAAGACAACAAACGAATAACCCTTGAAAAGATAAATCTGTCATTTGCCGGGGATGAGGGAAACCAGGTCCCCGGCAAATCATTTTTTTCCGATGATCCATGATAGAAATAATTAAACAACGATAGTAGTGACTTTTGAGAAAGGGGGAGCCGGTTTAGCAAAAATAAAGCCTTGCCCGATCACAATACCCAGTTTGAGAAGTGTTTTTAGCTCTGACTTTGTTTCAATACCTTCGGCGATCACTCTGGCGTTGATGCTGTTACCCAGCTGTGTTAAGGCCCGCACCAGTTCCTGCTTAAGGGGATCTTTATCAATATTCCGTATGAGAGATATATCGATTTTAATATATTGCATTCTGATCTGTAAAAGACTTTGAAGATTGGAATAACCAGTTCCCGTGTCGTCAATGGCAATTGCGAAACCAAGATCTGAATAATACTGTGTTGCTTTCTTAAAGATATTGAAATTATCTATGATCTGTCTTTCAGAGACTTCCAGAACCACACGGCGTGGGCTGATCTTTATATCATCTAAAAAGGCCTGAAGATATTTCCCCTTGAATTCCGGATCATGTATCGTATTGGGGATAATATTAACAAATAGTTTTAATCCTTCTTTTATTCCTTTCGCATTGGTAAAGGCTTTTTTCCGGCATAATGAATCCAGTTCAAATAACAGTCCTGTTTCCTCGGCTATATTAAAAAGGACAATAGGATTCTCATATTCTGTGTTCTTTGGGCCTCGGGAAAGAGCCTCGTAGCCAATGATCTCACAATTGGTTATATTGACAATAGGTTGATAGATCGTCTGGATCTCCTGTTTGATGATCAATTCCTGAAGCTTTTCTTTATTTCTCATCATGGCCTTGAACTCTTTATACTGGGCCATGGTCTTGGCATCTTCGATCAGTTTGTCGATCAATCGTTCTTCCTGAATAAGGGGATTGTATATGGTAATGGCGTAACCCACGTTTATTTTAGGCCTTTTTTTCAATAAAGAATAAACCGTCATAAATATTTTATCATTAATGAATTTCTGAATCCTGTCCGCCACATTTTCAAGATCACCGGATTGAAAAAAATGTTTTTCTTGTCTATACTTGGAAAGAAAGATAAAGAACTGGTCGCCATTAATATGATTGATCGTGATGATATCCTCTCTCCTGATCAATATCCCTTTCATACTGGCAATAATATTGCTCAGGGAATCAAGTACCTGGCCGTATACGGTCTTGCCATATTCCTGTTCTATTTTATTAATATTGGAAGCATTTATCAGGATCACTTTTAAATTGCCGTCATGGTTCAAGAATCTTTTTATATCCTCAAATTTTTCCCTGTAAGCGGGGAGGGATGAAAATGACACGAGTTTCGTTTTTCGGGTCGCTTTCTTTTTTTTCTCTTTTTTCTTCGTCATTCTTATCCTCCATAGAGAAGTATACGGTTGATTTAAAAGCCCTATAATTGTCGGGGAATATAAAAAATATCTTATAAAAGAAATGTCCTATTCCCGTTGATGATCTGTTAAATAAAACCACCTGAATAATATTAACGCAAAATGTGAAAAAATCAAGAAATATTTCTAAAAATATTTTGATTTTAAGAATATATGCTATAATTTTAAAATAAAAATGAGATTATATTAACAATTTTCTGTAATAAAAAAGAGGTGTGGAGGATTCATGAAAATATACCTGATCGTTATTCTGTTGATTTTAACGGGACAGTATTTGCTGGATCTATTATCGTCATGGCTGAATGTTCAAAAAGCCAGACCTGTTCTGCCAAAAGAGTTCAGAGGGTATTATAAGGCAAGGGAGTATAAGCGATCGCAGGTCTATCTAAAAGAAAAAACATTTTTCGAGATGATACAGGATACATTTAATTTCCTGATACTTGTAGGTTTTATTTTAGCAGGAGGTTTCAATATCCTTGACGGATTCATCCGGTCTTTCAGGTTCAATACGATTCTGACAGGTATAGTATTTACATTTCTTTTGATTATTGGCTATCATATCCTGAATTTACCGTTCGCCATCTATCATACTTTCATCATTGAAGAAAAGTATGGATTTAATCGAACAACCCCCAAAACTTTTATCCTGGACCTCTTAAAATCATTTGTATTGCTTATTATCATTGGCAGTCCTATTTTAGCGCTTGTTCTCTGGCTTTTCGAGTCCATCTCACTGGCCTGGTTTTTTGCCTGGCTGACTGTTTTTCTCTTTCAATTGGTTCTGCTTTTTATTTTTCCGGTCGTTCTCTTGCCGTTATTTAATAAGATGACCCCCTTGAAAAAGGGGCGTTTGAGGGTCAAGATAGAGCGATATGCCAGAAAAGAAAATTTTAAAATGCAGGGTATTTTTACCATGGATGGTTCCAGAAGATCCACAAAAAGCAATGCTTTTTTTACGGGTTTCGGCCGATTGAAACGGATTGTGCTTTTTGATACGCTGATTTCCCAACATACAGACAATGAACTTGTTTCCATTCTGGCTCATGAAATGAGTCACTTTAAAAATAAGCATATCATAAAAATGCTGTTCCTGTCATTTTTGTCTTTCGGATTCATGTTTTTTATTTTATCGGTTTTTATTAATAATCCAGCTCTTTTTGCCGCTTTTAAAATGGAACATATCTCTGTATATGCCAGCCTAGTCTTTTTTGGATTTTTGTACTCACCCATTTCTCTGATCCAATCTTTTTTAGCCAACAGTTTATCCCGGAAATTTGAATTTGAAGCCGACCGTTATGCTGTTAAATCATTTGGCCATAAAAACGACTTTTTAAAGGCTTTGAAAAAATTGAGTGTTCATAACCTTACCAATCTGACTCCTCATCCTTTAAAAGTTATATTGAGCTATTCCCATCCGCCTGTTTTAAAAAGGATTGAAAGAATAAAAAAGACAAGTTGACATCCGGATTATTTTAATTATTTTATGTCCATATATGACGTTCATTGATAAATACAAACTCCCGACCCTGAAGACCCGGTAGGAACCCGGGCCTTCAGGATCGGCTACAAGAGAGAGGGGGTGATAAAGGTGGCAGAAAAAGAAAAAAAGGCAAAAAAGGAAAAAAAGGCCAAAGCAGAAAAAGAGATAGGGACTGTAGAAGATTATTATAGTCATGTTGAAGTGGTGGCTCTGAAATTAAAAGGAGCGATTCAAAAAGGCGACAAGCTGCATTTCCATGGTCATACCACTGATTTTATTACCGAGGTGAAATCAATGCAGATCGATCACAAAGATGTGGATAAGGCTAAAAAAGGTGATTCGGTCGGAATTAAGTCAAAAGAAAAAGTTCGAAGGCATGATAAGGTATATCTGGTAAAAGAATAGCCCGGGCCCGGTATATGGCATGAAGAATGATTCTGTATTTTATTTATTCTTTATGACTTTATTCATGGCCTTGATCACTTCATCTACATCCAGACCATGAGCCTTTAGACCATCTTCCAGATTTTCACCTGAAGCAGCAATGCAACCCAGACAACCGAGGCCATAAGATTGCAGCACGGGAATGGTTTCAGGATATTTGTTTATAGCATCAGTAATTGACATGTCTTTTGTAATCATTTTTATCCTCGTTTAAAATCGTTCTTTGATATATTATAAAATATCCCAGGTTTTTTATTTGTCAAGAAATATATACCCGACAGGGAAGATTTCAAAGGCACAATAAATAAAAAACAGTCCAGTTTTAATTTTTTAAAGGAAAAAAACAATTATTGAATAAAATAAATATTTAGAGTCAGTCACTATTTTCCGTTAAGATATATAAAGATGAAGAGGAAACAGACCATGCCTGGAAAAACCGATCTGGAAAAGAAATATTTTGATATCAATGCTTATGCTTTTATTGAAAAACTGAGGCTTCAAATCCACCGCAAGGTGATTCAGATCCTGAAAATGTATGATCGTCTTGATCTGAAAGATATTGTTTATACCTGTGTTAAGGAGCTGGTCATCAATGGTACCAAGGCCATGGTGAAAAGGATCGTGTTTGCAGAAAATAATCTTGATATTGATGATCCTGATGATTGGGAAAAAGGTACGGCGATTTTTAAGAACAAATTAAGAGAATCGTATATCGAAGAATTTGCTAAAAAAACAAAAAGTTTGAATTTTAAAGTGAAAATCCGCTATATCTATAATGTAAAAGGAATGAGGGTTGAAGTAATCAACAATACACCCATACCCAGGATTGACGAAAAGAGGATGAGGGGAAAATTATCCAAGGCCATGAGATATAACTCTATTGGTGATTATTATATGGATAATGCTGATGATATTGAGGGAGTGGGGATGGGCCTGGCTTTTATCGTGATCCTTTTAAAGAACCAGGGACTGGATCCCCAATACCTCAGAATTGGCACCATAGGAGATCAGACTATTGCGCGGGTTGAATTTCCGTTCAAAGAGGATTACATCCCTTATCGCGATATTAAATATAAAGAAAAATTGATCAAAGATACCTCCCATTAGTGATCCTTTTGTCCCAGGACATCACTGCTCTTGTTAATAATTTTGTCTTTTCAATTTAATTATATTATATTTCCTTTATCATAAATATGGCAAAAATAATTTATGGAATAAATTCAGAGGGTCTGGGGCATGCCACCCGAAGTATACCTGTTATTAATTATCTGATGAAGAAACATGACCTTGTCATTGTCAGTGGCGGAAAACCATATGAATTCCTTTCCCAGATCTATAAGAATATTTTCAAGACCAAGGGATTTACCGCTGTTTATGAAAAAAATCGCATCAGCCTTTTTAAATCACTTCAAACAAACCTGACCCGTTCTGACACCCCTTCTTTTTTCAAGAATCTTTCTGTTCTGTTTAAAGGTTTTAATCCGGATATTGTGATATGCGACCTGGAGCCTATGAGTTCATTTTTCTCACGTTTGCGGAATCTGCCTCTGATCAATATTGATAATCAGGGATTGTATATAGTCGGGAAGTTAAAGGTGGCCCCAAAGGATAGTTTTGATTTTCAAAAAACAAAAAATCTTGTTAAGACCTGGGTTCCCCGGGCAGACTATTTCTTTATCTGCTCTTTTTTCCCGGTCGAGATCAAGAAACGATTCTTAAAAAATAAAAAGGCCAGGGTTATAAAACCCATTTTAAGAGATGATATTTTAAAATTGGAAAAGAAAAGAGAGAAAAATTATATCTTTGTTTATCAGACACATGATAATAATGAAGAACTGGTCAATATATTATCACAGGTGAAATATAAATTTCACGCGTATAAATTACCCAGAACCAGGCATGTAAGAAATATTAATTTTAAACAGCTGAATAAAAACAGCCTGAAAGATCTTGCCCATGCCAGGGCGGTTATAACAAATGGCGGATTTACCCTGATATCGGAAGCCTTGTTCTTGAAAAAACCTGTTCTATCCATTCCCATCAGAGGTATATATGAACAGAAATTGAATGGGTTGAAAGTTCAAGAAATGGGTTTTGGAGAATATCATAAAAATATAACACCAGAGATCATAGAAAACTTTATTAAAAAAATACCGGAATATAAGGAGAATCTTGCGGGATATAAGGGAAGCGGCAATAGTGATTTATTTCAAGAACTGGATGAGATGATCCCTCGTCTGATACAGGAAAAAAAAGAAAAAAAAGAAAGGATCAGACGATTTTTCAAACGCTTGTTCTTTATAAAATAATACCTATTTTTTCAAAGCCTGTTTCGCTTCTTTGATCCTTTTCACAAGATCTTCATTGTCAGGATCTATTTTCAAAGCCTTTTCCCATTCTTCAACAGCCACGGAATACCCCTGTCGCAAAAAGGCATCCATTCCATTGAAAAAATGTTTTTTGAATAATTCCTCTTCCCCTTCTTTCCATCTGATGATAAGGATCTTGCATTTTCGTTTTCTGGTAACGTCTTTTTCCCTGGAATATATCCTGTAATTCAGCTTGCGCATATCCACGCCTTTTTCGATCAAATAATGATAAATTGATTTTGCCTGAGATTTTATCCTGTTTACATCCTTATCATTTTTACCTTTGAACATGATAATGATAACACGCTTGTAATTATCATCTTTTATGGAGGAAATGACCTCATCAAGGACCTTCTTGCCTTCATCGGAAAGGCTATTATCGTTTTTAAATAATTTCTTTTTCCCTTCGTCAATATTGACCGCTAATTCGAAATCATTTTTATCTATCTGAACTCTGAAATCTTTGGTTTTTTTAATAATATCACCGAATTCTACGGCTACTCCCTTTTCAGGGATAAACGATATATCATCAATATAATATCTCCCGACCTTTTTTTTCAATCGCCAGTCTTCAAAAACCATGGTGAACTCGTTAAGGCTTGAAAAATCAAAATCTTCCAGATCGCCCTGGAAATTTTTAAAAGGAATGATTATCGTCTGCCATCCGGAGGTGATATTTTCTATATCTGTTTCGATCTTTATACTTTTATCTTTTAATTCGATCTTGAAAAAATCAGAGAACCCTTTTTCCTTTACTCCCTTTATCTTCAGCGAAATCGCCTCAAATTTTGACAGATCAATTCCCTGTAATTTGGTCCAGAAGCCATTAAAAGCCGGTTCGTCAGATTCCACATCATAAGAGACCCTGAGATGATACCCCTGTTTATGAAGATCATTGTCTCGTTTATAGGATAAACGGCAATACGCGTCCAGGTCATGGGGATTAAGGTCAAAAGCGCCATAACCGCCATTCACCGAGTTGATATTTTCTTTTTTGTTGAAATGAAAAAGGATAAAGGGTTTTTGGGCTGTAAACTCATCGTCTTCCTGATAGGGCTGGGCTGATAAGGGACCAAGGAAAAGAAAGAAAGTGAAAATACATATAATCCTTCCCTGTGTGTGCCGCATAGGTAAAATTTAACCTCTGTAAAAATCCTTTTAAATATATTATATCGTGTTTTTTTAAAAATTCAAGCAAAAAGGATGTTAAGATGGGAACGTCTTTCAAAAATGACATCATTACAAAAAGAAAATTTCAGTGGATCAATTAAATATGCGGTGCGTAAAGCGAAACCTGTTCCCCTTTTAAAAGAAAAATATATTGAATTTCGTTACAATTATTAGTATATATAATAGACATGGCCAAAATTCTTATTATTGATGATGATAAAGAGCTGTTAAAAAAGATCACGAGATTCCTGAAAAAAGAAGGACATACTGTCTTTCAGGCCTATAACGGGAATATCGGGCTGGAAGTCCTTAAAAAGGAAAATCCGGACCTTGTACTTTGTGACATTCTGATGCCCGAGATGAACGGTTATAAATTTACCAGAATAGTAAAGAACCATTCTGTATTCAAATATACGCCTGTTATCATGCTCACAAGCCTTGATATGTTCAATATCCAGCATTCGGCCATTTCAACCGGAGCCGATGATTATCTCTTAAAACCCATAGATTATGATCAGCTGAAATTACGTGTTATTGCGATGGAACGCATCAAACAGCTCTATTTTGAGTTACTTGAAAAGGATAAAAAAATTCAAAGAGAACTGGATATGGCCCAGAGGATACAATTTTCCTTTCTTCCCGGGAAATTTCCTGAATTCAAAGATGTTGCCATATATTCCCGTTATTATCCGGCTGCTGTCCTGAGCGGGGACCTGTATGACGTAAAGAAGGTGGCTCCCGGAAAATGTTTTTTTATCTGCGCTGATGTTTCAGGCCATGGGGTGCCGGCTGCCCTGGTCCAGTCTTCTTTCAGGATCATACTTTCAAAATATCTGGATAACTATTCAGATGATCTGGAAAAACTCTTTTTTATGGTCAATAATGAATTAACCGCCTTGAAGATAGAGAGCACGTTCGTGACAGCCACGGCCGGCGTTTTTAATTTTAAAAATAACAGTCTTCAGTACATCAATGCCGGTCATCCTGCGGCTATATTGATAACCCCCGAGGATGTGAAATTGCTGAAACAGACTTCCTCTATCCTTGGTATGTTCCCTGATACCCATTATAAGCAGATTGGTATCGAGTTCTCTTATAATGACAAATTTCTTTTTTATACGGACGGCCTGGTGGAGATACAGGATCCTGAGACACATCAGTGGTTCAGGCTGAAAAATCTTTTGTCCATGATTAAAAAGAACAGACAATTTCCGCTCAATTTGATCCTTGATATCATTGAAGAAGATGTATTGAATTTTAAAAAGGGTTATCGGGTAAATGATGACGTGGCTATTATCGGGTTTTCATTTGCAGGCAAAAAAGAAATGTAAATTATTAAAAAAGGATTAACGATCATACCACTATGAGAATATTTGAAAAATTATTCAGTGAAGAGATACAGAAAAAGTTATTTCTGTATAATTTCCTTGTCATTCTCATTACTCTTCTTTTCGGTATCGCTGTTTTTATTCTGGGATCGATCCTTCTGGAGA
>JAFGFC010000087.1 GCA_016931325.1 Spirochaetota bacterium
ATGTGAATCAAAGCGGGCCCTTCCACATTCCGCGGAAGAAAATCAAGAAGATATCCTGAAGAAACATTTTAATGGCAGAGAAGAAAAAGAGAGGTTTTATTTCAAAGAAGACAATGAATTTCATATTACCAAAGATCGTGTGCTTTATGTTCCTTATGGCGAATCGAATTCTCAAGATACTTTTCAATATGTACAAGGATTACATCCTCATCTTATTATCCTGTATGGCTGTTCTATCATCAAACCCCCTCTTTTAGAATATTATGATAACAGGATCATCAATATGCATCTGGGATTATCGCCTTTTTATCGAGGGGCCGGTACCAATTTCTGGCCTCTGGTCAATGGCGAACCGGAATGTGTGGGAGCGACGATCCATCTGGCGATCCTGAGAGTCGATGCGGGAGCCATGCTCGGACAGGTCCGTCCCCCCATGACAGCGAAAGATGATAATCATGATATAGGATGCAAGACCATTATAGCAGGCACGGAAATGATGATAAAATGTATTCCTCTATATCATGATAAAAAGATCGATCCTTTACCTCAAAAGAGCGGCGGCAAACTGTATAAAAATAAAGATTTTAATGCTGAGGCCGTACAAAAGATGTGGAACAATCTTCAGGAAGGCATGATAAGAAAATATCTGGCAGAAAAAGAAAAAAGGGACAAGAAATATCCCATTGTTGAAAGGTGAACCCCATGCGTTTTTTAGCGGTAAATTATCATCACGTGGATGATCCAGATCAATATGAATATCCCGGTATTCACCCGGTTTCACCTGTCAATTTTGAAAAACAGCTGATGATTTTGGGCCAGCATTTTGATTTTGTCAGTCAGGAGGACATTCTGGCAGCCCTGCAGGGTCAGAAAGACCTGCCTCTTCGAAGTTGCCTGATCACCTTTGATGATGGTCTGAAGTGCCAGTATGAAAAAGCCCTTCCTATCCTGGATAAATTAAAGATCCCCGCCCTGTTCTTTGTGACCGGTATACCCTATGACGACCCCCCTCAGGCCTGCCTGGTTCATAAGATCCATTATCTGCGAGCCCGGATGGACCCTGATCTTTATTATAAAAAATGCGAAAGCCTGTATTATAAAATAACCCATAAACGCCTGCTCCTTGAATCCCTGGATGAAAATAAAGTAGCGCGACAATACCGTTATGATCAGGGGCGTGAAGCCAAATTAAAATACTGGTTGAATTACGTCCTTGATCCTAAGACCAAACATCAGATCATCAATACCCTTTTTCAGGAACTGGTAAAAGATGAGGCGAACTTTTGCAGAGAGTTTTATTTATCCCGTGAGATGCTGAAGGAAATGGCCAAGAGGTCTTTGCTGGGACTTCATTCTTTCTCCCATCTCCCGTTAAAAAAACTGGATCCAAAGGTGTTAAACCAGGACCTTGAATATAATATTAGGGGGTTGAAAAAGGTCATAGGAGATTATCATTTCAATGCCATATCGTATCCTTACGGCAATACAGAATCGGTCTCTCTGCGAGAGGCGAATTTAGCCGAGCGCATGGACCTTAAATTTGGATTTACCATGGAACGTTCTTTCAATACAAGCCTGCGATCCCCTCTGCTTCTGGCCCGGATCGATACCAATGATGCCCCGGGCGGCAAAGCGCCCTGTTTCCTGATAGATAAAAATCATAAGATAACAATACTGCCGAACAGACATTTTACAGAGAAACGGATGATGTATTATCAGGAATAAAATTTGCTTGATTTCACTATTAAAAAAGTATATTATTCTCTTTTATTTCTATTTCAGGATATATAAATGAAGATACTGCTTATAGCCTATGATAATGGCTCTTATATACAGCACTTTCCCCTGGGGATTGCGTATATTGCCGGCGCGCTAAAAAAAGAAGGATACGATGTCACCATTTACAATCAGGACAAATTTCACTACCCCGAAGAACATCTGACCGCTTATCTGGATAAGAATCATTTTGATGTTGTTGGCCTGGGAATCATCGCAGGATATTATGAATATCGCAAGATCCTGAAGATATCTGATGCCATTAACCATTCTAAACAAAGGCCCTTTTATGTTATCGGAGGCCATGGCCCTTCTCCGGAACCCGAATACTTCCTCAAGAAAACAAAGGCTGATGCAGCGGTTCTGGGAGAGGGGGAAGAGACGATCAAAGAATTACTGAAGACATGGGCCAGAAAAGGATCCTTTCATAAAATAAAAGGGATCGCGTTCAGGGAAGGTGATAAAGGTATTATAAATGATAAAAGAGAAGTGATCAAAGATGTTGATTCCATTCCCTGGCCTGCTTATGACCTCTTCCCGATCGATTATTATAAATTGATCAGGGTCCAGCATGCCAGCAAAACCGATTATGTCATGGATATCCTGTCTGGCAGGGGCTGCCCTTTTAACTGCACTTTTTGTTATAGGATCGATAAAGGGTTCAGGCCCAGAAAGAACGAACATATTATTGAAGAGATCAAATTCCTGAAAAACAACTATAATATCAATTATTTCAGTTTTGCTGATGAGTTGCTCATGTCCTCGGAAGCCAGGACCATAAGTCTGTGTGAAGACTTCATTAAAGCGCAACTGAATATTAAATGGAGATGCAGCGGAAGGCTGAATTATGCCCGCTCCGCAGTCCTGAAAACCATGAAGAAGGCAGGGTGTGTCTTCATTAACTATGGTATAGAAGCCATGGATAATGAAGTTTTGAAAAAGATGAACAAACACCTGACGACAGATATGATCATCACCGGAGTGGAAGCCACATTAAAAGCAGGGATCAGTCCGGGACTCAATATTATATTCGGAAACCTGGGTGATAATAAAAAAACTCTGAATAAAGGTGTTAAATTCTTGCTGAAATACAGTGATGCCATTGAATTGCGTACGATCCGGCCGGTCACCCCTTATCCCGGTTGCCCTCTATACTATTATGCCATTGAGAAGGGTTTACTTGTAGACGTGGAAGATTTTTATGAAAATAAACATATCAATTCCGATCTGATCGCTGTGAATTTTACCGACCTGAATGACGAAGAGGTCTATCAGGCCCTGCTGGAAGCCAACACAAAATTGATAAAAGATTATTATAAAAAGAAATCCGACCAGATGATTGACCGGACAAAGAAACTCTACCTCAACAAAGATTCTTCTTTTAGAGGCTTCAGGCAGACCTGAACTAGACTTTCAATTTTAAATGCTCCCGTGTGAAAACAAATAACCCTGTGATAACAAAAAAGAAGACCTGGAAGATCCATATATACATGGACAGGGAAGCCACGATATTGTAATGGTTTGTCCCTGCCTTAATGAAAACCGGATTAATCAGGAAAAATGCAAAAAAGATGCTGGCCTGAAAAGGGCCGATAGCCCCGGGTCCTGAAGGGACAGAGACACCGAGAACCAGCAAACACAGGAACAACAGAGTAAAGAATACAGGGGAAACATTCATTTTAAAAAGATTAAAAATATCCATACTGTAAAGATACAGATAGTTAGTCACGCCAATCAGCAGCCACACCAGCAGGGTGAACAGAAGGAACAGAAAGAAATTTCTCCTGTTATTGAAAACATGCAATCCTTCATAGAATTTATCCAGGATCGACAGGACCTTGTCCCTGGTTCCGGGACCTGTAAAAAAAAGCAGTTTTTTTATCACACTGAGAACATTCTTTTTCCTAAAATAAAAAATAATCAAGAATAGAACCGCCAGGACATAGAACCCCAGGCCCAGCAGGCCTACTTTGTAAAAAACATTTTCTCTGATAATATTCAATAAAAAGATCACAATGATCCCCAGACCGACGATCAGGCCATCGAACAATCTGTCGATCACAACGGTTCCCAGTATCATGCTCTTGTCCACTTTCTCGATTTTGTTCAGAAAAAAAGCCCTGTAAACCTCGCCTGCCCGTACCGGGAGAATATAATTCACCATAAAGCCGACAAATACGGTTTTGATTAACGATACAAATTTTACAGGAGTATTATCCGGGAAAAGATATTTCCATTTAAACGCCCTGAAAAAGGTAAGGATAAACAGCACCAGGGTGATCAATAACAGTATTTTGATATCGATCAATTGAAAAGCCTTATAGAATGATTTAAAATCAATATTATGGAAGGTCAGGTCAAGAAACAGGCAGCTGACCCCCAGTTGAACCAGATAAAGATAATATTTTCTTCTCCGCTTAATATAATAGTAAAGGATGAACAGGGAATAGAGCAAGGCGGCCACGAAATAAAAACGAGGGTCCCGGCCGTATTGGATGATCGAATAAATGACCGGGAGGAACAGGAAAATATTTTTTAAAAGAATCCTGAGAGATTTTAAAATCATTTTTTTTCCTGAGTGATCTCCAATATTCAGGCTGTCGATTTATGTAAAAACACACCTTTAGGTGTGTTAATATATATAAATAACTACTATTTAAATAGTTAATCAAATCAACAACCTGAAAAAAAGAATGATTATACCTTATTAACAATATACCGGCCTATAATGTCTGTTTCCACATTCACCTTTTCACCGATTTTCAGATCAGCCAGGTTGGTTCTTTTTAAGGTTTCAGGGATCACGGTCACGGTGATCAGGTTTGACCTGACCAGCGACACGGTCAGGCTGACACCATTGATAGAAATGGAACCTTTAGAGACAATATATTTTAAAAGATCCCCCGGTACTCTTAAACTTATTTCCCTGTCCTGACCGATCCTTTTCATCCCCATACAGGTTGCCACACCATCCACATGCCCCTGTACGATGTGCCCGTCCAATCGGTCCGTTACTCTGAGTGATTTTTCCAGATTAACGGTCCTGTTCTTCATATCCTTTAAATTGGATAATTTTAATGTTTCCTGTGAGACAAAGGCTTTGAATTTATTGTTCGCGATATGAGCGACGGTCAGGCAGACACCGTTGACGGCTATACTGCTTCCCTCCTTTACATCCTGAAAATAGTCCTCCCCATCCGGCTTTACAACTATCTCCAGGTTCTTTCCCTTATTCACCAGGTCTGTTACAACACCTTTGTTATCTATGATCCCTGTGAACATAATTTAAATCTCCTGGTTTTAAATGATATTCCGGATATTGTCTGATTTATAACGATAGCCGGGACATTCTTGTCCCGCATCAAATCAAATAATGAATGGTCTAATCGACTCCTTGCCATCCCTGGCGGATCCGACGACACGGAGGATCCGTGGAGTGTCAAATCTCCCATGGATGGGAGAGATTTGACCCGACAAACATCCTGCTTGTCGAAGACCATTCACTACCTAACAATATAGACAGCGGGGTAAGAATACCCCGCCTATCGTTCTGGTTTCTTACTCCGGGATTTTTTTAGCGGGGTTAGAAAATCCCGCCTACCTTGATAAATTTGATTGTATTTTAAATTCTTATTGTAAATCCTGAATTTTTATGCCTTGTAATAATGCATATACCCTTTAAAGACGAAATAATCCTTGAAATCTTGAAATTGTCCTCTTTTCACATTTCTGGCGTCAGGTAACAGAAATCCTTCACTTCCGATCAAACTTTTGCTGAAATCCCCGCCTATGATACGCGGAGCAATAAAAAAACAGAGTCGATCGACCAGGTCCTGTTTCAAAAAAGAATAATTGACCAATCCTCCCCCTTCAACAATAATCTTGGCGATCCCTCTTTTTCCCAGTTCCATTAAAAGGTCCTCCAGCACAATCCTGTCATTATCCACCCTGATAAAGAGTATCTCAACATCCTTCAGGTCGATCAGCTTTTTAATCTTACGAAGAGACGTCTTTAGCGAAGTGGCGATCAGGGTTTTATGATTTTTCACGGTCTTTAATACTTTGGATTTTAAGGGTATCCTCAAATGAGTATCCAGGATGATCCTGTTAAACCGTTTTTTCTTCCCCCCCCTGTAGGACAGGCAGGGATCATCTTTTATGATAGTATTGATCCCGACGATCACTCCATCATTTATTTCTCTCAATTGCTGTGAAGCCTGACGGGCTTTGTCTGATGTGATCCATCTGGATTTTCCTTTTCTGTCCGTTATCTTGCTGTCCAGGCTCATCCCTGTTTTTAAAATAACATAGGGTATATTATTTTTACAATACTTGATATACCATTGCAGTTGTTCTTCTATGGCTTTCCCGGCCAAACCGGTTATTACCTTGATACCGGCTTGCTGTAATTTTTTTATTCCTGCCCCATTAACCAGCGGGTTGGGATCTTTCAATCCGACATATACTTCTTTTATACCCTTGGAAATGATAAGGTCGGTACAGGGGGGTGTTTTACCATGATAAGAACAGGGTTCAAGGGTCACAAATAACGCTGCTCCCGCAGGATTCTGCCGGCAATTTCGTATCGCCATGACCTCAGCATGCTCTTTGCCAAAGGACTGGGTAAACCCTCTTCCAACTATTTTATTATTTCTAACAATGACAGCACCGACGGCCGGATTGGGAGAGGAAATAACTTGCGCTTTTTTAGATTCCTCCAGAGCCTGCTGCATATAGTATAGATTATTTTGCATATCCGCCTCGTCAGGAGCTTTTTATGAATATATCCATATAATGTACAGAGTCAATAGAAATCACCCCTTGTTCTTTTTATGTATATGGATAATATCATATTTGACATAAAACTCTTTGTCCGGGCATTTTTGATTGACCCATTTTTTAAGATCGTCAAGTTCAGGATAGGAATCTTTGCCGATAAAATACCGCGCGTCATCAATAAGAATGACATGATCCTTTATCCTGTGATCGAAGATATGACTTAATTCCTGTTTAATCGGCGTGTCGATCTCTGCCCTGGCCGTCACACCGCCTGAATAGTGGGCATCCAGCCAGAACAGACATGGTTCAGAGATCCCGGTCAGGATTGCAGGTAAAATTTTACTGCTGTCACCCTGCCATATAGTAATATGAGAAAACCGGGAAAAACGTTTTTTAGCCTGGAGGGCCAGATGATTATCCAGTTCAATAGAATGGATCGTTTTAAATATCCTTTTTACAGCATTGATCATGTTTCCCAGATAGGTCCCTGTTTCAATAAAAATACGAATGGTATTCTTTCTGGCGTATTCTTTGACTATATTCTGTTTCATGATTTCAGGGGGTGAAGGGCCCATCCCCTGTTTTTTCCATTTCTGCAAAGCCCGGTACTGACGGAGATAATATATTATTCTGTAAATAAACGTTTTTTTTAATATTTTTTTTATAAAAGAAAACATAGATCTGTTCTCCCTGGTCATATTTCCGGTTCATGATTTTGTCAGGATAAAAACAGGCTGGTGAAACATGCCTTTCCCTGCTGAGGCAAAATATTTTATTCCGTAGACGATCCTTTTAAAAAACCAAAGATCATGCTTCCTTGAAAGAACCTAGAAATCCTTCAATAATTGATCGATTCGATATCCGGAATAGATCCTGTGTGCATTAAAGACAACAGATCCTTTTCCCACGGGAAAAGAGATCAAAACGATACCGCCCGGTTTCAACAATTGAAAGATATTTTCAGCCATCTGTATATCTCCCCGGGGGTCAAGAGGATCACCATATCTTCCAAGGCCAATATGTTCAACAGTGGAAAGACAGGTGATCAGATCATACCGGGGCTTGAGAGTCTTTTTTACGGACAGATCTTCGATCCGGACTTCGATTTTAGGATGTTCAATTTTGAGATCTCGGATCTCAAAAATATCACATTTTTCAATACCACAGGCAATCTGCATGGCCGGGAAATAACCGGAAGCGCACCCGATATCAGCCCCCTGCTTTAGATCATATTTTTTGATCACTTTTTTCAGAATACGAAACACCAAAGCGTCATGATCCGGATAGGAGAACTGTCGTCGTCCCTTTTTTATCTCGGATAGACATTTTTCAATATCCGGTTTAATGGAGGTTCTTTGATAACTGATATCTTCCAGCCAGAAAGCAGGGCGGTGAGGATAAAAACCTTTTCTGAATTCTGCTTTTAATTTTTCCGGTATTATATTTTTCTTATACTGATGGCTCATTTTATTTTTATATTTTGCTAGTTTATTAAAATTTATCTATTTTGTCAATGGATTTCTCCGGAGCCTTCCTTTACTTCAATCGCCCGGCAGATTCCGGTTTTTTTGAAGTTTTTGATCTTATTTCGCGCTTCAGGGCGCCTGTTGTTATTGAAACCCGCCCGAGCTGAAGGCTGAGTTACGGTTAATAAAATATAGGAAACAAAATAGCTCTGTCCGATTCCTTTTTTATTGACTTTTTATTTTCTAATGATAAAATGGATTGATTTAAAAAATCATCTTTAAAGGAACACCATGAGTATTGCCGTTATAACAGGTTCATCAGGACTTATTGGCAGTGAAGCCACCAGGTTCTTTCATGAAAAAGGACTCGATATCATAGGTATTGACAATAACATGAGAAAATATTTCTTCGGTCAGGACGGTGACACGAGCTGGAACAGAAAAGATCTGGAAAAAAAATTAAAGCATTACGCTCATAAAGAAATTGATATTCGGAATAAAGATAAGATACGACAGATATTTAAAAGATCGGGAAAGAATATCTCTGTTGTCATTCACTGTGCCGCTCAACCCTCTCATGACTGGGCGGCCAGAGAGCCAGCCACTGATTTCGGGATCAATGCGCTGGGAACATTGAATGTACTGGAGGCCACAAGGAAATATTCATCCCGGGCTGTTTTTATTTTTACCAGTACAAACAAAGTATATGGTGATACACCCAACAACCTTCCTCTGATTGAAAAAGAGACGAGATGGGAGGTCGAATCGAATCACCCTTTCGCAAAATACGGCATTGATGAATCCATGAGCATTGACCAGTCCAAGCACAGTATTTTTGGGGCCTCGAAAGTGGCAGCTGATATACTTGTGCAGGAATACGGCCGTTATTTCGGGTTAAAAACCGTTGCCTTTAGAGGAGGCTGTCTTACTGGTCCGGCCCATTCCGGCGCCGAGCTGCATGGTTTTCTGGCCTATCTGGTCAAATGCGCTGTTACTGGTAAGCCGTATACAATTTATGGCTATAAGGGGAAACAGGTTCGGGACAATATCCACAGCTTTGATCTTATTACCGCATTCTGGTCATTTTTTCAGAATCCGCGTTATGGTGAAGTATATAACATCGGCGGTAGCCGGCACAGCCATGGCTCCCTGTTAGAAGCGATAGAATTTATCCAGAACGCATTGGGTAAAAAGATCGATTATACCCTTTCTGACCGGGCGCGGTCGGGCGATCATATCTGGTGGATCAGTGATGTAAGAAAATTTCAGAGCCATTACCCGGAATGGAAATATAAATATGATATATCTAAAATCTTGAATGAAATTATTGATTTCGCCAAAGACCGTTTTTAAACAACAAACAGAATCATTATGAAAAAACCCCGCGTTTATATTCAAATGACTTCCTGCAACAGACTGTGGTATGTTAAGAATTTTATTGAATCCTTTATACAGTGCTGCTTGGAACCACGCCGGCGTTATACCTTTGCCATGGTCGATAATGCGTCAGAAGAGAAAGGATTGAGGGAATATCTTCAGGCGCAGAAATCTGCCGGTATTATCGACTTTCTTTATTTTAAAAAATACAGGAACCCGCCGTGGGAACAATACGAAGCCAAGAATATCTTACTGGACCGGGCTGACGCGCCCTATATATGGGATGTCCAGGATGATTTTCAGATCCTGCGTCCTTTCACGTTTGATGAGATTATTGAAGTCCTGGAAGAGAGCAAGAAAACAAGCACTGTCAGCCTGGCAGCCGGCATCGCTGAAAAATTCTCTCCCTGCGTTTATACAAAAAAGAACCATATCGGATATACGGTGGTAATAAATTCTTCCTATGCCGACCAGGGTTTTTACAGGTCATCGCTTTTTGATGATATCGGTTATTATAAAGATATATGGAGCCGGGACACTAAACAGCAGGGTTCAGGGGAAGCCTACTATCAAAATGAATGTCGTAAAAGAGGTTTACATGTGGTGAAATTAAAGATCCCTCTTATTCATGGTTTTAAATTGTGCGCGGTCAGGGGGTCAAGACGTTATGGAGATTATTTCAAACCCGTCAACAAATATTATTTAAAAATATGGGGTAAGGATGATATTGAAAGAATGAACAAGATCAGCGGTCACCGGATCATTGATGAAAAAATGATCAGCCAGCCGGACGGTTGGGATCCGGAAAAAGTCCTTTACTGCCGCGGGGAAGAGATATGGAACTTTCCCAGTACGACCCTGTATGAAACCGCTGTTGATTACAAAGATCTTTTAAAGAAAGACCGATCACATTTAAAGCCGGGGAAAGCATGGTATTTTAATAAAATGAAAAAAGAGCGTTCCCTTCTCCACAGAGCCAAACGAAAGATAAAGGCTTTATTCAAATAACAAGTTCAAAACCGCTTAATATACAGATCGATCACCCTGCTGCGGAAACAGTTCCTGGCATTTTCATTATACTTTTCCACAGCCCAGGCGGCATTCTGAATATTTCCAATGTAAAAAGAAAGTTCATAATATCCAAGAAAAATACCAAGGAACTTGCTGTAATTCGTGTAAGTATAGATGCAGGCTGTTAGAAAAAGCGCGTTGACCCCCAGAGCCAATAGTCCTTCTTTCACCTCACCGGCATAGATCTGGCCTGACCCCGGTATAAAAATAGACAGGATCGTGGCAAATGTTTCTGACCTTTCAGGAACCTGACTGGCCTGTTTCAGAAGGGACGGCAACTCTTCCATAATACGGGCATGTTCTTTTTTCCATTCCTTTGCATCAGCCCTGTTAACCAGATCATAAGACATTTTAAAGTTAAAATTTAACAGAGCGGCCAGGGTCAGTTTCGTGTACGCTTCACTATAGTACTCGCCAAGAGGATAATTTTTCATATATCTGATGTAGTTGAGCGTATCAAAATGCGGTTTGTTGAAGAAATAACTCTCATGGACCTTGACCTGCTCGATCTCTGAAAAAAGATCAACATCCCCCAAACTCAACAGGGCCAGTTCGGAAAAAGGGTTCTTTTTATCATAATAAAGCATCTCGAACTGACTCCTGGCATTTTTATATTCTCCCCCCCTCAGATAGCATAATCCGATATTATATCTCGACTTTTCTCTCAGATAAACGTCCCTGCCAAAAAAAGAATAACGTTTGAATTCTGTAATAGCCCTGTAATAATCCTTGTTATTCAACCTCTGTTCAGCATAATCAAATGTCATTTTTCCAAAAAACCCTTCCGGATTGGCCTTAAAACTAGAAGGAAAGACAGTAATAAAAAGAAGGATGATTATCTTTGTAATGAAAACTTTAATACCACAAGGGGTGCGAAGCCTCCCGTAGGGGTACTTCGTTTGTAATTTGTAATAATGGATATTTAATGCCATTGATTCGTCTCTTCACTTGAAGAATTGAAAAAATAGTTATCGGAAGGCAGATCTTTTCCCCACGCTCCAAAAGGATTGCATCGCATGTAACGGTCAACAGCCATGATCATCCCCATTATGGCTCCATACTCCTGAACACAGATCAGGCCATACTGGGAACAGGTGGGGGTATAACGGCAGTTAGGGCCATCCTGCGGAGAGATAAAGATCTGAAACCATCGAATACTTTTAACCAAAACCCATCCCGGAGTGGATGTTATATATTTTTCCCCGGGGGTTGAGCGCTTTTGTTCTCTTTGCACCAGTTTCGTATCCCAGGGACCAAAACCGGAATTGAGGATCGAAGACAACCCGATTATAAAAAGAAAGGCAATAAAATTCTTTTTCATTACATAGATGGCCTGAATTTTCTATTTTCGTTTTCTTTTTGCGGCAATATGGGTCTCCCATTCATACAATACGGGGGAGGCTACAAAAATGGACGAATAGGTACCTATGATGATACCCACCAGCATGGTAAAAGAAAAATCATTGATAACAGGCCCTCCAAAAAGATAAAGGGCAAGTACAGCCAGCAGTGTCGTGAGGGAAGTGATGACCGTTCTGCTCAATGTTGTCTTGAGACTGCTGTCCATTATCTCTTCCAGGCCTACACCATGCATGGATTTCATATTCTCACGGATCCGGTCAAACACAACGATCGTATCATTCAGCGAATAACCGATAATGGTCAAAAGAGCCGCAATAATGGGTATATTGATCTCTTTATGCAACAGAGAAAGAACACCCATAGTGATCAGAACATCATGAACCAGCGCCACTATGGAAGCAACAGCGAAATTGAACCGGAACCGTATAGAGATATAGAGCAAGATCCCGGCAAGGGCGACAAAAAGCAGAAGGAAAGCCAGATTTCTCAGATCCTTTCCAATAGCCGGACCGACAACTTCACTTCGCGGAAAAGGAAGGATCAATTTATCTTCCCCGAAATGTTTTTTTATCTTATCCTGGATCAACAGGATCTGCTCCTCCGGATTTTCAACATATTTTGATTTTATAATAAATTGATTCTCTTCCGCCAATCCAATGCTCTGAATAACAATATTACCCAGGGAAGCATCGGACAGAAGATCTCTGATTTCTGATGTTGTGACCTTTTGTTTGAATTGAACCTGAAGCAGAACACCGCCTGTAAAATCGATACCGTAATTGAATCCTTTCTGATACAGGATAGAAAAAAGCCCAACCGCGATCAAAGAAAGAGATATCAGATAGGCTATTTTCCTTATTTTAATAAATTTCATTTTATCCTCCAAACCAGTTGACTATATACTCAATTTCCTGGGCCTGAATTTCATCAGGATATAATCGAAAATATTCCGGCCTACAAACACGGCTGTAAAAAGATTGGCCACCAAACCGATAAACAGAGTCACGGCAAAACCTTTTATCGGGCCTGTTCCGAACTGGGAAAGGACAAAGGCTGTGATAAGGGTTGTCACATTCGCATCCAGAATAGCGGAATAAGCCTTTTGAAATCCTGAATCAACGCTGGCGATAATGGATTTACCTGTCTGCAGTTCTTCCTTGATCCTGGCAAAGATCAGAACGTTCGCGTCAACCGCCATACCGATCGTAAGAACGATACCGGCGATACCCGGAAGAGTGAGTGTTCCTTTCAGTAAAATTAAAATTGAGAGAATAAAGAAAAGATTCAGGATCAGCGTCAGGTTGGCAACGATACCGGAAAACTTGTAATAGATCAGCATAAAAAGCACCACGGCAATGGCGCCGATGTAGGCTGCGTTAGTACCTTCTCGAATTGAATCAGCACCGAGAGAAGGGCCCACGATCCTTTTTTCCAGTATCTTTAACTTAACGGGAGTGGCGCCGGCCCGGAGGATCAAAGCCAGATCCTGCGCTTCTGCTAATGTAAATCGCCCTTCAATGACCCCTCTGTCGCGTAACGCCTGTTTAATAACAGGAGCTGTACGGATCTTGTTATCAAGAATAATAGCAAGTCGTTTCCCCTTGTTGTCACTGGTGATCTTGTAAAATAACG
>JAFGFC010000088.1 GCA_016931325.1 Spirochaetota bacterium
GCTTGACTGTATCTGATTTATTATATATGATATAACACGATAAGGTAAGAGGGATTTGTGACAAACAGAACATTCTTTTATCCTATTGTATTAATACTTTTATGTCTTATTCAACGAACGAGTACAGCCGGGCCGTATTATGACTCGATATGGCCGGTTGAACATGGTGATCCGGCCAGACACCAGTTCATCAGTAAGCCAGGGCTTGATCTTGATGAGAATTACACGCTCACCATCATCACGCAGGGATACTATAATCTTCCTGTATTTCCTTTTACAAGAAAGACCAATGAACTCTATTTAATAGGCGGCTTACCCAGCGTAACAGCCGCTTCAGGCTGGATCGCCAAACTCGATCCTGTTACGCTAGGCACACAGGTTTTGACCCGGCTGACGAACGGCTCTCTGACCTGGTCGCCCTCGGCTGTTATCCACTCCAATGGTTTTATCTATGCTATCTCAAGCCATTATATCTATAAACTTGACAGCAATCTGAATATTGTGGATTTTCAGTTACTCCCTGGAGATATTGAAGGAGAGAGCAATCTGTTGATCCTATACGACGGCAGGCTAATTGCCAAAGGCGGGCATCGTATTGGAGGTACACGTTCTTCTCTGGTAATAATAGACCCTACTAATCTTACTATCCTGGATGAAGTGATATTACCGGAACTTTCGCGGGGGCGTATGAGCCTTTATACATTTACCAACAGGGAATGCGCCTATTGTATTGGTGAGACGACTGTCTGGCGCTATGCTTATGATCCTGTCAACTATCTAACCTTTGACAGCAACTGGTCTTTCAATTATATGGACAAATTAACTGATTCCAGCTATGGCAATGCCCCCACTTTTATCGGGAGCAATCTCTATATGATGAATAACTCTGATCCACTTGATCTGTCGGCCCATGATCCTATTTATGTTTTTCGGATCAATCTGAGTGATGCATCCAACTATGACAGGTTCCAACCTTTCCCCGGCACAACCAACGGGTTTTCCCTCAGCAAAATGGCTGCTGACCCTACCAATAATATTATCTTCCCCATGGATTCAAGAAATGGCTTTTTAGGCGCTTTGAGATATACGGGCGGGATTCCTGTATTTGAAACATTATGGATAAAACAGTACAAGGCTACAGGAATATTTTCCGGGTCCATCATGGATAGAGAATTCTATATTAATCATTATGACGGATTCAATGACTGGTTCGCTGTTCTTGATGAATTTACAGGAAATGAAAAAGCACGGATAAAGACCCCCAGTACAAAAGCGACCTACGGAGCATTAATAATGGGCTTTGGAAAGTCAGCCTACTATGCGGGGGGCGGTTATATCTGCAAAATCTCAGTTGCTTTAAAAACAAATGAGGCTCATACTGATTCTCCCGGATTCAATCCTCTGGCCGGTCCCAATCCCTATAAAAGCAACGGGCCTTTTTATTTTACGGGAATAACAAAAGGCACAAAGATCAAAGTCTATACCATTACAGGGACTCTGATAACCACCCTTGTTGAAGAAGATAATGATAATACTATAATCTGGGATGTGAAGAACAGTTCGGGAAAAGACCTGGCCAGCGGAGTTTACCTGTGTTATATAGAAAGCGTTGATGGTAAGAACAGAATCATAAAAATAATGGTTCTTCGTTGATGAAACGGGAGCATCATGCGACCACCTTTCGATGGCCGCATGATGTGAGGAGTGTGTATTAATGGCTCTTTAAATACTCTTTCAGGAAGCTGACGCGAGATTTAAGGAGAGTAATTTTTGCATATTCTAAATAATAGGGCGATGACGAGACATAACTGCCTTTGGAGAAAAATGACTGTAAAGCCTCGATCTCTTCTCTCTTATGCTGAGCCCATGCTTTCTGGGAAGCAATAAGATTTTCTTTTTCAACCTCTGTCATTACATCGACAAGATCATGATACACATGAGCCAGTTTGCTCGCCCAGATCTCCTGGACCTGCCTTAAGGCCACCCTGTAATCTTCATGATGATTGCGTTTCATATTCCTTTCCATCTTTTTATTCCTCCTTTTCTACTATCTATTTTATATAACACCACAGGGAGGAGGAAAGTGACAAAAAAAAGAGGGAGGAATTTTAGTAGGGGGGCCTTAAGGCCCCCCTACCAATGGGGTTAATTGGGTGATTTATTTAGATGAAGTTTGGTTATTGTTTAAAGACTGGTTCTAATTGAGAGACAGTATTACGGATGATCAGCTCGGGTTTTATCCGCACAATGGAGTTTGCGCTGTTGGTCTGGCCTTTCATGATCTTTGTCAGCAGAAGAAAGGCTTCCTGACCCAGTTTGGCAAAAGGCTGCCTGACCGTGGTGAGTCCGTGGACCAGGCTTTTTGAAAAATCCAGATCATCAAATCCTATAATGGACATCTCGTTCGGGACTTTGATCCCGCTCTCATACAGGTAGTTCAAAGCGCCCAGGGCAATGAGGTCATTGGCGCAGAATACACCGGTAAACTGGCCCTGGAATTTATCCAGTAAATATTCCATACCATAATATCCGCTCAGCTGGTCATAATTCTCTTCTTCGATCCTGGGAGTGAAATTCCCTTTTTCGCTTATAAGAAAAAGGTCCTGATAGACAGGCAGACCCTCGGCCTGCAGATGATAGACAAAATATTTGAACCGCAGCTTATGTTCCCTCTGGGGCACAGGGATCAATTCTTCAATAAAAGCCAGATTCTGATGATTATTGTTCTTGAAATATTTAACGATCTCGTGCATGGCATAATTATTATCAATGTTGACCGCATGGAGATTATAGGGTTCTTCCAGAAGATTATTGATAATGACAAACGGCCATCCTTCCTGCACCAGAGTCCCCAGCTCGTCGTCCATTTCCCACTGCTCGATAATGATCAGCCCGTCTATCCTTCTGGAACTAAATTTATGAATATAGGAATCATAATTGATGAGAAGGATATCATAACCGCTTTTGACCGCGCTTTTCTCAATACTGTCAATAATTGAAGAATAATAATGCCCGAAATGAAAATTTTTCTCTCTGGATTTGGGAATGTATATCCCAATGGTGTTGGTCTTGCCCGTGCTCAAAAGACGTCCGGCATAGTTGGGTTCATAGTTCATCTCTTTAGCCACCTTTTTAACCCTGGCAATGGTCTCTTGGCTTATTTTGATATTGTCATACTTGTACTTTTCGTTCAATATCTTGGATACGGTGCCGATGGAAACATCACATTTTTTAGCAATATCTTTAATGGTGATTTTCATTATTTTTCCTTTTTAACATTATTTGTAGCCGAGCCTTAAGGCTCGGCTACACAAAGAGATGTATTTTACTCTATACTGATCCTGTAAAAAATAACCTGATCTTCGGATACATTCTCATTACGCAATTTCCAGCGGACCCATTTGATCTGTCCTTTCTTTGGTTTTTCCTCAATATAATCCATTGAGTCAAAGGATTGATCTGGTCTGACATTGGTCGAATATTCGATCACCCAGTTCTTGGAAATATTCACGTTATCCTTGCCGAATATGATCTCTTTGTTTATCTCTTCGATCTCATTATATTTAATAGCCTGGACATTATTATTATTTACAGCATTGTATTGAAATGATCTCTGGACTGTGCTCTGCTTGTTCAATGAATATGTCTCATCCCCCTTGCCAAAAGCGAAAGTGAGCGAGAAACAGTGATCGTACTTTTGAATCTCGCTGCCTGAAAGTTTGAATCCATAATCGAATTGAAAGTTCTTCACCCTCACACCGATCCCGGATGTAAATCCGTTGTTATCATCCAGAGTGAAATCACCTCTGAACTGATACCCGGCGCGCAGGAAAATGGTCCTTCTGAAAGATAATTCCATACCGGTATTCATCCCTAAAGCGTCATATTCTGAACTGGTAAGGAAATCATGAGAAAGGATGAGTTGATAATCACTGCTCAGATACCTGAAATGGTAGACATAGGCGGCTCCCAGCTTGAATGTCAGCGGGAGAGCGTCCTTCTCATTGATATATTTTATTCCCGGGCCAAGGTTCAATACAGAAAGTCCCAGGGAAATATTGTTCTTCTGAGAGGAGAATCTTGAGAAATTGACCAGAACTCCCAGATCGACTGCCGCTGATGTAGCCGAATAACTGCCTAAAGAGCTCTTGAACAGTTTCCCTGTCAGGCCAAAGGATGTATGCTCTCCGAAAAGAATATGGCCATAGGATAATCCAAGAACAAAACTGTTACCCAGATCAAGATCCTCTATAGTCCCTTCAGGATGGAACACATCCATGCGGCCCTGATGCAACAGATTGAATTGAATACCCAGGCCATTGGCCTGGCTGAAAGGAAATATAAAAGCGGCTGAACCATAGAACATATCATCGATTCCCTGACTGTACATAACCGATCCTTCGATCGTGTTCAGGCTCACGATCCCGGCCGGGTTGTAATAAAGGGCATTAACGTCATTGGCCACGGCCGTGAAGGCGCCAGCCATCCCGAAGGGGCGGCCCTGTATCCGTATATTTAAAAGATCAGCACCGGAAGTGGATACGTTTTCGTTAGCCAGACCTGAAGTGATCGACTGGATCAATATAATGATTGTTATTATTATCCTTTTCATTTTTCATCAACTCCCTATTTGACCAAGACGATCTTGTACTTGGCTTCAAACGAGCCGGCTTTGATGTAGACAAAATATATACCGCTCCCCACATCCAGCCCGCTGTCATTTTTGCCGTACCAGTCATACTGATGAGCCCCGGCTTCACAATGTTCATTATCCAGTATATTCTTAACGATCTCACCTTTCATATTGTAGATCTTCAAATGGACCTTCTGGGCCTGTTCAAGTGACCACTTGATGGCCACCTTGTCCACCTTGGTTTTATCATAGAAATTGTTAACCGGAACCAGTCTGTTGCCCTTCATATCGTAACCCTGCACGATGAACCCTTCCGGCAGAATTCCGGTCTCTGAGTCGGAATTAATGATAACCATGTCATAACGGCCCACTCTTTCAGCCTGACTGAGATCAAAATACGCAATGATCGTATCCGGTGTTATGGCCGCTGAAAAGGCCAGAATATCGGACTCCCCTTCTTTTCTCAGAAGGATGGTCGCCCCTGTTTGAAATCCGGCACCTTTTATCTTTATGGAAACGTTTCTATCTGATGAAAACCCCTTATCCGGATTAATGGAAGAGATAGTTAAAGAAGGTGGTATGAGGTAGTTCATATCAAAATGTATGATGCCGCCATAGGTCCCGCCCATTGCATTTGAAACAGCCTGTCTGCAATCACAGACAAAATAAATATAAAGCGGGTCATTGGTTGACAGGGTTCTTCCACTGACCGGATAAGGGGCTAAAATCCCATCACTATTCAGTCCGGAAATGATGGCATAATTTGTATTGCCGGGGTACCATTCACTGTCCTGCCTGTCCATCACCGATCCCCAGTCGTCAGTATTGCTGCAAGCCACGCCACCTGATTGAAGGCTGTCATATACCCTGTATAGCACAGGGATCCGTTTATCCCTGGTGGTCTCGAGCACCAGCCCGGAGCTGTTCCCGCTTCCCATATAATTAGTGTTATAAGTATAGATCTGGATGTTCCACGGGATATTGGTAGATTCATTGGTATATCGTATAAAGGCATACTGCAGAGGTGTGATGAGATTGGTCGTCAGAGTGATCTTGTTCGTGCCGAAATAAACGGCATTGGTGATAACGTTGTTATTGATATTCTTCACTTCAATAATAATACCGGCAAAGGCGGAAGCGTTAATGAGCACGACCATCAA
Source organism: Spirochaetota bacterium (assembly GCA_016931325.1). Lineage (GTDB taxonomy): Bacteria > Spirochaetota > JAHITG01 > JAHITG01 > JAFGFC01 > JAFGFC01. Next base: position 5,794 of record JAFGFC010000088.1, read on the forward strand.
CAAGACCAGATAATAAATTCTTCTGTTGGCTGTTTGTAATCTGTAATTCATCCTATTCATGCCGCATCTCACCATTCTCATCAATAATGAGATCAAATGTCCGGTTCATTCTTTTGTTAACATTCTTTAAATTATACAGAACGATCACTTTGCCCTTTAATGTCCCTTTGAAATCCTTTGATTCCCATGGCAGAGAATAGGTTCTTTCCTCACCCGGAGCCACGGGTATGATCTGCGAAAAAGCCGAATAAGTGATCCCTTCATTTTTCATGTTATCCAGTATCAGATAAACCCTGGGAAAGATATAGTTATTTCCTTTGTTAGTGATATCCATACTGAAATGATAGGTTCCTTTTTCTGCTTTTTTAATCTTTATTTCACTCATACTAGCCTGGATCTTCTCCGTACCCTTCCGGTAGGCATAGACAGGACAGCCAGTACGGGCGTGAAGAGTGATCCCTTTTTTCTTTTCCATTTTCTTTGAAAAATAGACCATGGCCATTACTTCGCCATCCATATCTTTGTTCATATTCACCTGATAGGAAATATTTTTTTTCTCTTCCGGTTTCAGAACAATTTCCTTTGTCTGCACCTTCAACCATTCTTTTTTGCCATCATCAATTTTGTTGCTCCACTGGTTCTCTACTTGTATGACTATAGTGACCTCTTTTTTTCCTGTATTGGCCAGGGTAAAAAATCCATTCCCTTTATAAGAATCAAGAGCCATTCTTGTCACTTTAGGATACACATTGAATTGTGCAAAAGAATGAGTGACTAGAAATATAATGATTATCAGTGCAGACAAAATTATTTTAATATTTAAAACTTTCATTTTCTTACCATGTAAAGTCATCAATATAATAAGGGCCGTTATAATCATTAACAGCGGATGTTCCATTCCCCGGTGTGGATATCTTTATTCCAACCTGCTTGATATGGCTCGAATCAAAACCGGATTGCTTGTAACACCCGCCTCCGGTATCAGTGTCAATATTCCATGTAATCTGCCACCAGCTGTCTTCATGGTGTATACAGGTTCCCACATAATCCACTATCTTATTAAAATGGCCATTCGCCCATCTGTCAGAAGTATCCTTGGCAAATATACTGACACCATTGGGGCGTGTACAATTCCCGGCTCCGGCTGCCGGCGCATAAAAGTAAACATTGATGGTTTTGCCGGAAAGATTGGTATTGCCGACATCCCATTGTGTAAAACCTTCACCAGGATACTGAAGATTATAATTCATTTTTAAAGAATAACTGCCATTTGTCGCCCTGTCAGCAGAACGTTCCACACTCAGACAATCTCCGCCACCTGAATACCAGGCTATGGGCTCAATCTCAAAACCGTGGTTATCGCCGGGTGCCGGTGTATCATACCAGATGAAATCATCGATGTAAATGGGGCCGTCATAATTATTCGCAGAAGAACCGCTCCCGGCCGTAGCCACCTTGACC
>JAFGFC010000009.1 GCA_016931325.1 Spirochaetota bacterium
CCTCCTCCCATGATAAACATCACAAGATAGACACCGCTGGTTCCCACTGATCTTATGACAGACTCAACCGGCCCCGTGATGTATGTTTTTAGATCAAGAAATGAAAGCGCCACTCCTGAAAGAAGGGCCAAAAAGGGGGCGGTGACTTTAAATTTCGTCCTTTGAAACACTCCCTCTCTGTGTCTCAGCATGTTAACCCCGACCGACCATATCAAAGAGGTATACACCAGGGCAATAAAAAAAACATAGATCTGCGCCAGGGCAATGTCATCTCCCTGAAACACACTTTCAAATAACGGAAGAGGAAGATACCCGATATTGGAAAACATCATAAGCGAAATAAAGATATTCTTTTTTTCAGCGCGCAGGTTCATATGAGGAACCAGTTGTTTTCCCACAAAATAGCCCCAAAAGATCAAAAACGCCCCATACAATGGCAGTGACAGGGTTTGAAGGAAAAGCTCAAAATTGAATTTCGTTATTAACCGGTAGATGATCAGAACAGGAAGCGCAAAGTTCACAGTATAAAAAAGAAGGGGACGGTATAATTGCTTAAAGGTCCGGATCCTGAAAAATATATATCCCGCTGTTGTGATCAAAAAGATCTGTATGATGGAAATAAAGGCTTTTGTCAGTATGAGCATAGTCTATCCGGTAATGATCGATACCTTGTTTTTACATTTTGCGCACCTGTCCCTGTTCAATCCCACTGACTGAACGAAATATCCCGAACGCTTTAACAGTAAATTACGGCAGTGCGGGCAAAAGGTGTCATCGGTTCCTTCTATTCTGGCATTGCCGATAAAAACATAATGAAGATCCTCTCTGGCGATCTTATAACATTGCTCAAGGGTTTCCACAGGTGTGGCCGGGACTTTGAAATTGTGTTGCGGAAAGTACCTTGAAAAATGAACCGGGATATCCCTGGAAAGAGAAGCGACCCATCTGGCAAAGGATCTGATCTCTTCTTCTTTATCGTTCCACCCGGGTATGACAAGCATGGTCAGTTCAATATGTATCTTATCAAAAAGAAATTCAACGTTCCTTTTTACGGGCTCCAGTTTGCCCCCGCACAATTTATTATAAAATTTATCGTTAAAGGCTTTGACATCAATATTGGCGGCGTGAATGAACGGTACCAGCTCTTCTAATGGCTCCTTATTAATATATCCATTGGTAACCAGCGTATTTTTTAACCCGTGCTTGACAGCCAGTTGCGACGTGTCACGTACCCATTCATACCATATAAGAGGCTCGGAGTAAGTATAAGAGAGTATCCTTATATTTTTTTCCAGAGCTATCCTGACGGCCTGCTGCGGCGAAATATATTCTGTCATGGCCTCCAGGTTTTGAGAGATATGCCAGTTCTGACAATAGGGACATTTAAAATTACACCCGATGGTTCCGAAGGAAAGAGCCTGTTCTGAAGGATAAAAATGATAAAGAGGTTTCTTTTCAATAGGGTCAACAGCCACAGCGGACGCCAGACCATAGGTCGTGGCGATCAATTTCTTATCTATATTCTTCCTTACCCCGCATATTCCGCTTTTTCCGGGGCTGATGATACAACAATGGGGGCATAAAACACATTTTACGTTTTTATCATCGACTGTCTCATAAAACAGGGCTTGCTTCACTTTTTTCCTTCTGTATCCATAACCTGCGCCAGTTCATCCAGAAAACTTTCCTGTTTTAACTCTTCTTCAGCCGGCCCCGGCTGAGGAATTTGGATCTTTTTTACCTCATTGGAAATACCGCTCAGGTCACCTTCTTCATCCAGCCTGAAGATAAAAGCGGTTATATAAGCATCAGCATCAATGATGGCATCAATAACACTTCTGTCCTCGACCTTTTTCACTCCCTCAACATTTTTATCAAAGTGAAGCGGCTCTTCAGGGTTCTCGATCAATTTCTTATCATTATTATAATCATTGATGAATTTATCTAAATATTCCTTAATGGAACCTAAAAATTCTTTTGTGTCTTTTCGGGCTTCAAACCCATGTTTTGTTTTTTTAGCGTCCAGGACATTGAGCCTGTTATACCGTTCTATTTCATTCATGGCATAGTCTTTTTTTATATCCTTGATATCCCTGACAGAAGAAAAATATTCCTGGTAGTCTTCATAGATGGGAGTTAATTTCGGGTACAGGGCATTAAGATTCTGCTTATAATCGATCTTTTTATTATCAACATACTCCGGATGAATATGGATCTTGTAAGACGTTAAAATAAATGAATATTCTTTCTCAAATTCTTTTAATAAAAGATAGGATAGATAGACCTTGTCATTATCATCCTGAGCCTCCAGAGGAATCGCGTTTCCGTCAGATTCTTTTATACCGGTAAAATCAATGGATTGCATCAGCTGGATCCCGTATTTCAAAAGTTCATTTATCTCCAGATTCGCCATATCTTCCTCTGTCAGTTCACTGAATGATTTTGGCTTGTACTCCACTTCGGTTTTGTCCACCTTTACCAATTTAATCTTTTTTTTGGATTCCTCTTCTTCAAACATATCTTTGTAAGAAGCGTATCCTACTTTTTCATTCTCTTTTATATCCAGATAGCGTTCAAATCTTCGTGAATGCAAGGGGATATTCTCACGCAATATGCACAGGGCCAGCGAATAGACTTTCGGAAGGAACTGGAAAAAGATAATATTAAGGGTTTTTTTTACTGTATCGATCCGGCGAGTGGCCAACTCCTGATCCAGGCCTTTCCTGGAAGAGGTAATCGTCAAAGCGGCTTTGAGAGAGATATAGGAACCCGCCACAAAATCCTTTAATAGATAGATCTTTTTAAATATGACCTTTAATGATTCTTCAAGAGCTCTGGGCTTGATCCCTTTCGTTCCTTTTTTCTTAAAATGATATAAGAGGCCGTTGAACTCTTCTTCGATATAGAATTTAGAGTATCGATGCAGCAACTCATAATAATATTTCTCTTTTGAATAGAATACCTTTTTGATCTCTCTTAACACAGCTTCATCAGAATTAAAGATGTCCTTGATCAGCTGGGATAATCTCTGGAGATAGGGGATGACCTGTTTGATGATAAAAATAAAGAATCGGCGGCTCACATACTTGCCGGAGAAAGTGATAACACCGTTAGACAGCCCCCTGAGATATATAGATAACCTGTCTTTAAAGGACAGCTCTTTTAATTGCTCGATATGCTCATCGTATTCAGCTGCCTTTTCGTATTCTTCCCAATCTTCGAATTTTTTTAAAGCCTTATTCTTGGCCTTTAATTTCTTTAACAGGTCCCTTTGTTTATCCCTGTCAAACTGGAGCGACTTGCCTGGCTCTTTGTCTTCAAGAACCTGTCCCCCTATCCGTACAAACTTGTTGAATAACCTCTTTCTTTCAGCCTCACTGAGCGATTCAATACCAATCCGTTTCTTGATAGAATCTAAATTATAGCCCATTATTTTTACCAGCTTTAATTAAAATGATTTTTTTCAAATTGTCAATATTTATTTTTTCTCTGGCTGAAACGAAAACAGATTCGGGATATAAATTGGTAAATCTTGTTATTTTACCCTGGTCTTTCATTTTATCTATCTTGTTGAATACAATAACAGAATGTCTCACCTCCAACCCCAGCTCGGCAATAACCTCTTCAACTGTTTTTATCTTGGCCTCAATATTCCTGTCCTGGATATCGATCACATGAAGGACCAGGTCTGAATTCTTTACCTCGGATAGTGTCGCTTTAAAAGAAGCCACCAGGGAGTGGGGAAGTTCCTTTATAAAACCGACCGTATCAGACAGAAGAATAAAATTTTGTTCGTTATCAAGACTTACCTTCCTGATCGTGGGGTCCAGTGTTACGAAGAGGCTGTTCCCTGTTTTTAAATTTTCATGGGTCAGGGCATTAAAAAGAGTGGTTTTCCCGGCATTGGTATATCCTACCAGAGTAACCACCTTCATGGTCCTGTTTTTGGATATGACCTGATGATGCTTCTCTATGTCCTTTAATTTCTTCTGCAGGGTACTGATGCGTCTTAAAATATGGCGCCGGTCATACTCGAGTTTTGTTTCTCCCGGACCTCTTGTTCCGATCCCACCTCCTAAACGAGACAACAAAATTCCATAACCGGTCAGGCGGGGAAGAAGGTATCTCAGCTGGGCCAGTTCAACCTGTATTTTCGCTTCACTGGTACGAGCATGCTGAGCAAAAATATCAAGGATCAATTCTGTTCGTCCGATAACCTTGACCTTCAAATATTCTTCTAAATTCCTTACCTGAACGGGTTTTAATTCCTTATTAACGATCAGCACATTGATCTTATGGTCTTTTACCTTGTATTTGATAATCTCAAGCTTGCCGCGGGTGATAAAGTAAGCGGAATCTATGTTCCTCAAATGAATATTTTCTTTCATGATAATCTGAACCCCTGCGGTCATAGCCAGCATTTCACATTCTTTCAGATCATCTTCAGCCAGGTATAATTCATCCTGATTGTAATAAAAATTAACGATAAAAGCTTGTTCAACTTTGGAATACATATTGATATTTCATTTTTTTTTTATTATTATACAAGTTATTCATTTATGAATCAAACGACAATAAAAAAAAGTATTACTTTAAAAGGCATAGGCATACATACCGGGAAAAAGGTATCTTTAAAGATATCTCCTCTTGAAGAAGATCAAGGTATAATCTTTAAACGGTCAAAGAATATTGTCCTGAATGTCTCGAATATCGTTGATACCACAAGGGCCATCACTCTTGGAAAAAAAGAGAACAGTATCACGACCATTGAACATCTGGTCGCCTCGATCTATATGAGCGGTATCACAAATCTTTTAATAGAAGTGGATAATGAAGAGATCCCGGCTCTGGATGGGAGTTCGCTATTGTTTATAAAAGCCCTGGAAAAAGCCGGCATCCGCAGGCAAAGCAGGCCAGCCAGGGTCATAAAAATCAAGAAACCACTCTTTATCATAGAAAAAGATAAATATATTGGGGTTCTACCCTCAGATCAATTTGGGATCACCTATCATATCAATTTCCCTCATCCGGACCTTCAAAACAGGATCATCAACCTGCCCTGTATTGATCAAAAGGTCTTTAAAAGCCAGATCGCCGGAGCCCGCACGTTCGGGTTCATGAGAGAAGTCGAAAGTTTGATGAAAAAGGGTTTGGCTCTGGGGGGGAGCATGAAGAATGCTGTCGTTCTTACGGAAGACGGTTATTTAAATAAACGGTTGCGTTTTAAAGACGAATGCCTGAGGCACAAGGTTCTAGACCTGGTCGGATGCCTGGGTATCCTGGGTATTCCTGTTAAAGGACACTTTTTAGCCTATCGAAGCGGTCATACCCTTGATCTGGAATTGGTGAAGAAGATCGCTGCTATCTATAAGATATAAAATTATAAATTAAATAAAAATTTCCGAACCTGAAAGGCCAATAATAAAAATTCCGGTCCTTCAGGCTTGGTTTCCTGCCAGGCCTGAAGGACCGGCTACTAGAATTATATAACAACAAAGGGAGAGTAATTCATAAGCCGAATTCTGTTTAGGTGTTCATTAATCTTGAGAGCCCATTACTGAGCCCTTCATGCGACTTACCCGGGGGCATATAGGACAGGCAACCCGCCCCTCTATTCAGTCTTGCTCCGGATGGGGTTTACCTCATCAGGATGTTGCCAGCCTGACGCGTGGGCTCTTACCCCACGATTTCACCCTTACCCTGCCCTTTCAACGAAAAGGCCTGGCGGTATAATTTCTGCGGCACTTTCCAAGAGTCGCCTCTTCCGGGTGTTACCCGGCATCCTGCCTGCAGGAGTTCGGACTTTCCTGGCACAGGGGTCAGGTCTCAACATTTGACATAAAAATAGACCTGATATATTTAAATCAACAACAATGTCAAATGTTGAGACCTGACCCCTGTGCCCGAACACCTGAATTACTCTCCCATTCTACTTCCATTATTAGCCAGTATGTCGGCTTCTTTATTCTCTTCTCTTCTTATTAATTCTATCTTTATGATATCAAAATCCCTTACGATTTCTTTGGCCTTTTGGAAATAGGGGAAAAGGCCCTGATTTTTAACTTTATATTTATCATTCATTTGATAAACCAGCAGCTGGCTGTCCGAAAAGACCGATACATTGGTTATATTATATCTTTTTGCCTCTTTCAAGCCTTCTATAAACGCCATGTATTCTGCCTGATTATTCGTCACGATCCCGGCTGATTTTGACAGCTTGAAAATCACATTTTCCAGTTCCCCTTTGCAAATAACCCCGATACCCCCGGGACCGGGATTGCCCAGGGATGAACCGTCAATATACAGCTTCGCTTCCATAATAATGGTAAGATAATATCAAAGGGGGGAAAAGTCAATATTATCAATTCATCTTCGCCAGATTTAGTATATAAGGGTAGATATCTGTGATGTTCTGTATTTCATCATTGACCTCTGTGTTTTTTCCTATATGAACAAAGGGGATATTATTCTTTGTATGGGTCTTGACGCTTTGATCCTCAAAATTGCCATGGTCGGAAAAAATCAAAATATGAACGTCTCTGCCGTTTGTCAAATTAACAAGTTCTGTTATGAACTCATCCAGTATTTTAACGATCAGAAGGGATTCTTTTTCTAAAAAGAGATGTCCTATTTTGTCCGTTAAAAAATATTCATAAAGCAATACATCAAATCGCTTTAAATTATCAACCATTATATGGGCTGCTATTTTAGGAGTGAACGGGGGGACATCAAGACCCTGACGTATTAAATACTGATTAGTAAGATCATGAAAAATACTTTTTTTTTCTTTCAAATCCTCCAGCCCGAAGAACTTTTGTTTAATGCTCATGGCCAGGACCGTTGTCACGGAGATCCTTTTAAGGATCTTTGCAAACCCTTCCTGGTTTTCCTTGATTATAAAATTACCGTTTTCATCGATTAGAAGATGCTGTTTATTCAGTTTCTCTGCAAACAAAGGATAAGCATTAATGAATTTTACTTTGCGTCCCATCGCTTCCAGTTCTAAGAAAAGGTTCTTCTTCATTAAAAGAGCCCTCAACCTTTTATTGGGAAATCCGGTGAGATGACCCTGTAAAAGTCGAGCCACATTGATCCCTGTAAAAATACTGGATTGTCCGCTGGCGCTCTGTGGAATGCCGCTTACTCCCAGCATGGGGTCCAGGGAATAGACAATGAACCCTTCTGAGCGTTTCCATTTCGTTTTAAATTCACTTTTAAAATGAGAAAGATACAGACTCTTCTGAAGGAGAAAAGGATTGGTTTTGTTCTTCTGCCCTATACCAATACCATCAATAAAGATAAGGATCAGCTTCATCTTATCAACCGGATTCAGCGATCTTTTTATTCATCAAAAGCTCTGAAAAATATTTGGCTGTGACAACAGCCCCGAGCATAGCTGTCAGGTACTGAGTAAAAAACCGCCATAAGAAAATACACAATCCGATAAGATGCGCGGGAATAAATTGATTATAGAGAAGATAAAAAATACCCTCGCCCAGGCCACTTGACCCCGGGGTCGGCATAAAGGTGATGATAAAGATCAAAGCCGCGGTAAGGATAATACCGTCGTCAACGGGGATAGCCACCCCGAAATCCTGAAATCCCCATAAAAAGCAAAGGATCATCATGATCATGGAAAGGATCATAACAAACGAAAGCACCAGGCCGATAAAGAAATATAAAAACCTGTGACTCACAAAACCATTGAAACTGTTCCGGGCTAAAAGTATATGTTTCATGATCTTGTTCTTCAATTTGTCAGGATGATGGCTGATCTTTAATTTCCACAGGATCTTGATGATAAAGGTGATCACCACCGTGCTCATTGCCGGATTATAAAGCCCCAGGACGAACAAAGCCGCTATAAAAAGCAGGATCAAACCGGTCACCTTGACGATCAGAACAAGAATAGGAACTGTTACAAAAAGCCTTGAATAGAATAACAAACCAAAGATAACAATAGAGGTCAGAGCCAGCGCTCCGAATAAGAGCTTCATCACAACCACGGTCGTGGCGTTTCCCCCGGGAACTTTCTTTTTATGGAGGATATAGATCTGAAAGGGCTGCCCCCCCACGCTGAATGGCGTGATCAGATCAAAAAAAACCTGCAGGGCCACCAGTTTAAAGCATTCCCATAATTTTAATTTATGATGAGTGCCATGGATCAATATTTTGGTTCGAACCGCATCAGCCGTAAATTCAAGGATGTAAAAGAAAATGGCCAACAGGACAAAATTCAGATTAATATTTTTTAAAGCGACAAGGGTCTGTTTTGTAGCTGTAAAGTAGATGATCAGACCAATGATAACAAAGCTGACGGCAAGAATGATCAGAAATCTTCTTATATTAACAGGAATTCTCATGAGTCTGTCCCTTTTTTAATCGTAAAAATAAAAATATATCAATTTGCGGTGGAAAGTAAAGGAAAATTTAAGCAGAATTAAGAGTATCCAAGCTATAATAATTTCCTGAATTCTGTAAAAAGAGAGGTGGGGGGCTTTCGCCCCCCGGGAATATTGGACAATAATTGGGAGGGGAATTTGCCCGATACTCCAAAACTATTATCGTCTCTAACCAGCTAATAATTTAACACTATTCAAAAGAATTTTCAAGCAATTTTTTTAATCGCAGGATAAAGAAGATCAAAAAGCCATGCATTTTTATGCATAGATTATTTAATAAACATCTTGACAGAGCATTAAAAAACTATTATCTATATAAGTTGTAAAAAATTTTAAAAAGGAGGAACTTTATGAAAAGGATATTAACCTTACTCGTTGTTCTTATGGCCTGTACCAGCTTGACCGCAGGTCCTATTCTCAAAGGCATGCTGGGTTATGGTATTCTTGTAAGCCCCAGCCTTCCTGATATTTCCGGTTTCACCGGATATGAGGAATCTTCAGGCGGGCTCAGCATTAACGCTCAGATACTTTTTGGAGAAAGCCCATTGAATTTCGGAGCGGAAGTAGGATACCTGTCTCTTTATTCACAGAAATACGAATCTCCCGCTATACCCCCTTTTATTGCTGCTTATTCTTTTGAATCCAGTCTTAGTGCTATTCCTATTCTGGGTATTGTGCAGTATACACTCGGAGACCCGAAGGGTTCTTTAAAGCCATTTCTTCAGGGAGGACTGGGTTTTTATATGACTTCTGCTACAGCGACCTCTCTGGGGATCAGTGCCTCCAGTTCTGAACTGGACCTTGGCATCAAACTGGGTGTCGGTATGGACTATATGCTTTCCGACAATCTGGACCTGGATATTTCTCTCAACTATTATAACATTTTTGTTACAGGCGGAGCGTCAACTCTGAATCTTGAAGCGGGAGTCGCTTTTCAACTGTAAAATTGAGTAAAAACAGTTTAAACAAAATAAAAAAGGGACTGATGCATAATGTATCAGTCCCTTTTTTTATACTATGCTTTTCTCTTAAAGGGAATAATTCACACCGGCATGAAAGGTAAGGATCTCGGTGGATTCTTTTTCGAACATCAGCATATGAAAAAGAACTCCCGCGTCTATACTCCACTTTCCCAGATCTATCTCATACCCCGTTCCTAAAGCCAGACCTAAATTCACCTCGGTCTCTTTTGTCGCCTCTTGATTAATCGTTGTTTTGGAAAAAGCCAGATGCAGACCAGCCCCCACCAGGACATAGAAAGCATCAAAATTGATTTGCCCAAAAACAATCATTGGAATATCCGTCTGTGAAAAATTAGATGTATTTGTTGCCCCTGTTATTTCACTATCTACCAGTGGCATATAACTCACCAAAAGTCCAGCTTTGAATAAATTCATATCATAAGTTGCTTTTATTCCAAAAGCAATATGACCCTTGCTTATATTGGTTTGTCCTTCATAATTCTCAAAGATCATGTTGTATCCACCCCAAAGCCCGGCTTTTACTGAAGCATAAGAATTTACACCGATAAGAAATATTAAAAAAACGATTAAAATGGACGTTTTTTTCATATTTTTCTCCTGGATGTTTAATTGATTATAATCTATAATTTAAAAATTACTTTTCAATACTTTTAAAAAAAAAGCCAGGGTCTGTCCCTGGCTTTTCTAAAACAATTTGATCTGATTTTTTAAAATCCGAGATTCACACCGGCATGAAGGGTAAGCATTTTTGTTGATTCCCCTTCCGTAAATATCATATGATAAAGACCGCCGGCTTCCACACCGATCACGCCAACTCCCATACCATACCCGGCACCCAGCATGACACCCAGGTCAGTCGTGGGGTCAGCTGCTGTTTCAACGGTCGGCGCCGTCTGGGAAGCGTATGTCCCTGTTCCTGTTATGGTCAATTTCTCTGTTGAACTGCCAATGTAGGCTCCGGCTCCCCCCAGCAGATAAATACCGCCAAAGCTCAGCTGAGCAAAAGCGGCCACAGGAATAGAAAAAGTGGAGTATTCATATGTCGAGGTTAAGGTATTCGGAGCGACGCCAAGGGTAAACTCTGTTTTGTACTCACTGGTCGGTAAATAACCGCCAATAAGACCCAGGCTGATTATGGGCAGATCGATCAAGCTGAGTTTGGCTCCAAATGCCAGTCCGCCTTTTGTCACATCTTCGGCTCCGGGACCCAGGTCGTTCAACAGCATGTTGTACCCGCCCCACAGACCGATCTTCAATGCAAAAGCGGATGAACTGATGAATGTAAGAATGAAAAGTATGATCAAAATCCTTTTCATAGATTTCCTCCTTCATTATTCTAAAATAAAGACAGATCAAATGATCAGGAAAAAAAGGAGACAGCCTTTATTTTAGTAATTAAAATGCGTAACCAACAGCCAGTTTGATCAATGGTAGGGTCCAACTCTGTGAGCCACTGGCAACCGTAAGGCCACCGACTTCTACAGAAACATCAGGAATGCTGATGACCTGAACACCCAGTCCAAAATCAATGGTAACGCCACTATCAAAGATGGACTGATATCCTATCAAGCCTCCAAAAGAAATTCCTGTGGCTGAACCGGTTGCTTTTTCGCTTGTCCAGGGATCAGTATATTCAGCAGAAGCAAAAGCAAAATCAAGCATAGGGCCCACATACCATCCGTGAATGGCAGATCCCTGCCAGTAGAATTTAATCCCTGTCCCGACACCAAAAGCGGTATAATCCCAGTATCCGCTGTCAAGACCCCAGTAACTTCCGCTTATCAGAACGCTTAAAGAATCAGCCAGCCTTATGTTGGCCTCAGCATTAAATGTCCCGAAAAGCATACTTAAGGGATTGACGGTAATTGCAGCTTTGTAATCGCTTCCCTGGGCATAAGCTAATGTGGAAATGGAAATGGCTAATATAACCAGAGAAAGTGTTTTAAAGATTTTTTTCATGAGCTAAATTCCCTCCTTTTTTTATCCAATTAAGCTGCCTCCTTTGTCCTAAAAAAATATAGTTTCTGAAAATAAAAAGTCAACCTTTAATCAACCGTCTCCTAAAGTCCCGAATCATGCTATTTTATCATTTTTTATCAACGTTCTTAATTTTTCTATCAGTAAAAATTCACAGCGGAAAGGATAAATCTACTTGATTTCTAATCATGATCCTCAGGAAAGATTTCTTACCAAATACTAAACACTAATAACTATAAACTAAATATGGGCAGGGATGGATTCGAACCACCGGAGGCCGACGGCCGACGGGTTTACAGCCCGTTGCAATAGTCCACTCTGCCACCTGCCCTGAACTATAGCTGATGGAGGGATTCGAACCCCCGACCAGACGCTTACAAGGCGCCTGCTCTACCACTGAGCTACATCAGCAATTAAGGCAGAATATAATAGCTTTTGCAAAAAATGTCAAGGAATTCGGTAATCTAACAGCTTGGATTGAAGTCATAAAATCCAATTATTTTAAAAGAAAATAAATCAAAGAGTAAATAATAAATTATAAAAGATACAAGAGATAATTCTACTGTCTCATTATTAAGAAAGTACGAGGAGGTTATTTATCTGGAATATAAGGGTCAATGGCTATCTTCCCGGGTTAAGGGTGACGGAATAATTATCATGCAAAAGAATTGACTTTGAGTTCATAAATGCAGAGATAAAATATAATGTGAGCCATTTATATGAAGAACCGGATAATAAGAAGAAACTAAAAAAAGGATAAAGACAGCCAAAAGATAATAAAGCAGCTTTTTTATAAAAACAGCCACCGGTCCTTGGATATCTGCTTTTTTGAAGACAAGGAATAGATAGGTTACAGTTATAATAAACCGGTCTATTTTTAATATTATTTTTGAAGCCTAATATTGTTGATTTACAAATTTAAAGCTTTCTAATAACATACAGATATGAGTAGTAGTCATTCTGTTGATACAGTGTAAAGGGTATTTTATTTATTAATTCTGCTTTTTGTTCATCAAAAAAACGCTTAATCTTCCTGGCCGGGATCCAACACATGTTCGAATGAGCCGTTGTCTTTGTCCTCATTTTCCTGTAAATATTAAGAAAGAGATTAGGTACAACTTTTTTTATTATATTCTTAACCCGCTTTTTAAAAAACGGTTTATAGGGAAGCTGAAAAACAAAAAGACCACCGGGTTTCATTATTCTGACAAATTCTTTAAAATATCTGTAAATCAATCCTTTTTTAATATGCTGGAGTACAATACTGGAATAGATAATATCAAACTGGTTATCAGAAAAAAGTTTCAGATCGTCCTTCTGATTCACAAGATAGGTACACCTGTCAGGATATCTGTTGAACCTGTTCGCCACTTCAATCATTTTATCTGAGATATCTACTCCTGTACAATGCTTGAAATGGGGACATAGGGCTTGTGTAAGCCGTCCGACACCGCAGCCGAAATCAAGGAGATTATCACTCTTCCATCTAATTTTTAGTTCCTTAAGATGCTGCATTACAAGTTCAATCTCTTTTTCCCCTGTTTTAAAGAATTCCTTCTTTTCAAAATCATCACTTTTATACTTATCCAGATTCAGAACGGTCCACCAGGGACTGATGGAAGCCATCTCATTCCAATTAGATATCTCTTTTTTTTTAAGTTTCATAAACCTATCCTTCTGTTCATATATAATCTTTCATATCTCCCGATAAACTTTTTCTATTTTTTGGGGTTATTTTTATTTTTAAAATTAATCATTATAATCAATTTCAATAACACTATAATATATGAAAATTTATTTGTCAAGCAATTTTTGGATTATGTCATTTAAAATTTAAAATAAGACATTTTCAATTTTTCCTAACAGGAGTTTAGAAAATCAGAAACCACCTTTCCAGAGGGTGAGTTTGATCTCATCTTTCTCTTTCTGAGAAGTCACTTCAATCTCATTATAATCCACAATGGCTTTGCCAATAAAATGTCCTGTCACAGCCCCTATGAACACATCCGAGGCCCAGTGCTTGTTATGGTAAATCCTGGCCAGGCCTGTCAGGGTGGCCATACCGTAAAGAATCGCTCCCAGATAGATATTATCCGAGAAATGCGCTACAACAGAGGCGAACGTAAAGGCCACAGTGGTATGGCCGGAATAGAACGATTTATTTCCGGTTCCCAGACTGAAAGGCCTGTAGAAATGAGCCCCTTCGTCCTTATAAGGCCTGGAACGGCCTGTTACAAATTTAACGAACTGGACGGTGATGCCTGAAATAAAAAATCCTTCCAGTGTATAGATCCCAAGCCGGGTCAGACTTCTTTCAGAAGAAATCTCACCACTTAAAATAAAAAGCCCGGATACAGGCATCAAATACCAGCCCTCTCCCATTTTTTCAGGTATCTTTAAGAATCGGTCAAAACCTTCATTTTTATTCTTCTGAACGTATTTTTTAATATCATTATCCAGAAGGAAAAGGGGCACGGCCACAGCCGTGATGATCCCCAGTCGTGTAAGATTTTCTTTCTCAAGACTGAAAGGAGATTTAATCATCTGCCAGAAATCATAAAGCGGAGCGATCTGATAGGCCTGCATATTTACAGTTAATATAATAATAAAAATAGAATAAAAGAGTAGTTTTTTCATAATAAATGGAATGGGGACGGTGCGTGACATTGTGACATTTTGCATTTATCATGGCCCTTATAGAAAGATTATTAAAATGTCACAATGTCACGCACCGTCCCCAGATGAGCGGGCGAGGGGAGTTGAACCCCCGAGCCCAGCTTGGGAAGCTGGTATGATACCGCTTCATCACGCCCGCTGACAGTTTAAACATATTGAACCAATTTTAAATGTCAACAAGATTAGTTCGTTCCTGTTTCTTCATTATCCTGTTTTTTTATTCTCATTTTACTCAATAATTTCTCAAATTCATTAGTTATAGGCAGTAGTATATTGCAGAAAAAGAGGAGGGCATATTTCTTGCAGGGTATTGACATTTAATAATTTAAGTATATAATTTCTTATGGATGGTTAAACTTTTAGCGAGGTTTAATTAACCCTGGCAATTCAAAATTGCCAGAGGTGGGGGGTGCCTACCCCCCACCTTATATGTATTCCTCGCTAAAAATATGTAATAAAATTTTAAGGATCTTATTCTTTCCTTTGATTTATTCTCTTTACCTATTTTAACAAATTTACTCAAGAAATAGAGGAAGAGATTATGTGATAGGATAAGCAGGGCGATAAGCGGAAAAGCAATTTCAGGATACTTTGAATAGAGTCTTTTGGTTTTAGCAAATAAATTGAGTTGTCTGAATCCGGAATCTTCAATTCGCCAGCGTCTGATACAAAATTTTCTTATCGCTATTCCTGTCAATTCTTGTTTCGTACTGATCCCATAATATTCTTCTTTTAATTTGTTCGTCTTTATCCAGGTGCCGTTTCTTCTTTTGATTTCATATTCTCGCACTCGCGCCACTTTGTATTCTTCTTCATCGTCACTATTACAACGCTTGATATGATCCACTTCCCATATCTGATAGTATTCTTTTCTCTTTTCATCAATACCTTGATAATATTTTATGCTTTGGCCAAACTTATCTAATTTCTCCTTATTCTTGATCATCAATTCCACTTCTTTGATAATATCAAGGTCTTTCTCTGTTGTTTTTACCAGTACATGACAACCTGTGATCTTTCGAAAGTATTGAATCAGTTCATAACGACATAATCCATCATAAAGGATTAAATCAAAGTAATTTTTCCAAAATTTATCACGCAATCTTCTGGCCAATTTCTTTGCTGCAGGAATTTCTTTACCTCTTTTTTTCATTTCTACCAAGTCTAATAGATAATCAATCTTTCCTATCACATACAAGGCGCAACCAAAATGTTTGCCAAAGGTAGAACCATCTATGAGTATACTTCTTAAACCATCAATAATGAAATTATTATCAGGGAATTCAAAGAAGCATTCAGATAATAGATCAGTGACTCCTCCTAATGTCTTGGGTTTTTTGTAATACATCTTCTTTAGAGCATATGTTAATCCACTATCAGAAACAACCATGTTTCTATGTTTGCTATTAAATAGGCCTTTTTGAAATTCTTCCCGATTCGTTTCATCTAATTGAAGCAAGGAAGTGATTCCTAATAGTGGCATAGAAATGATAGAGAGAATAATTTTTTCCAAGGAAATTTCAGGATATATACGACCATCCATAAGAAACTTATTTATAAGTTGAAAAAAATTAAATTTATATTGAAGTAAACGATAAAATTCATTCAAGTTAAAAGAATCAGGAGACATTAATCCCCTCCCAATTATGATAGTTACAGTCATTCAAGCGGATAGTATATAATGATAGAAAAATTCTGTTATCACCCCCTGTTTTTCATGGTAAAAGAAAAGAAGAAAGAGAGAGAGAGAGAGAGAGAGAAAGAAGAAAAGAAAACCTTAAATGACATTGAATTTCCCTCCTTGTCTTTAATCTCATCTCTTCTATAATAAAACATTTTCTGTTGAAAAAGCTATATTTTTTTTGTTTGGACAGTTTGAGAAATTATTGCATTTTACTTAAATCATTTGATTTCTTCGAAGAATAGGGTTATATTCGATCGTGGCCACAGCAAAGAGAAAAAAATTATGGCTTACGATCATCCGCTCCATTATCACGGTTCTCCTGCTCTATTTCATTTTCCGCAATATCGATTTTGAGAATACATTTAAATGGATACAAAGGTCAAATATCCTCTATCTCTCAACTGCCGCTCTTTTTATTGTCCTTTTCCATATCCTGACCACTTCCCGATGGCGTCTAACACTTGCAGCCTGCCATGTCCATATATCCTATCTGCGGCTCTTGCGTTTTCACTTTATTTCTCTTTTTATGCAGAACTTTTTACCTGCCACGATCGGGCAGGACCTAGTAAAAGGTTTTCTGGCGTTTAAAGGGAACCCCAAAATTCAGGTCGCTGTTTCTATCTTTATGGCCCGCCTTTTCGGGATCTTTTCGCTTGTTCTGATCGCCAATATCGCTTTTTTAGGATTCGGAACAGATAATCCCTCTCTGATAAAATTAAAAACGTATGCTAATATCTTGCTTCTGGTATTTATTCTGATATTACTTGTTCTTTTTAATAATAAATTTCAATTCATCGTTAAAAGGATTATGTCCTCCGATAAAATGAAATTGGGTTTCTTGAAAAAATTGCATATAGTTGTTATACTGGGAAAAATCAACCTTTATAAAAATACTCGTTTTTTTCTTCTCCTTTTTACCGTCTCCTTTATTATCCAGATCATTTTTATATTAGGAAATTATTTTATTTTCTTATCTATTGATCAATCCATAGCATTATTCTATTTCTTTCTTTTTATACCTGTTATTGTTTTTATAGCCCTTTTACCTATATCTTTGAACGGTCTGGGAATAAAAGAAGGCCTGTATTATTATTTTTTCAAAAGTCTGGTCCCCTCCCCTGATATTATTTTCGCTGTTATCCTTCTTGATATTTCATTAAGACTTCTTTTTTCATTTATAGGAGGGGTTCTTTTAGTTATTAAAGGACGGTCCCAAACTTGACTTTGAAGTTATAAATCGTTAGTTTCTGTGGAAGTATTCATTATGTTGAAAAAAATCTGGAAATATTGGAAAAAATTTGGACTGTTTATTGGCACACTCATAGGTATCGTCATCTCCACAGTCCTCTACATTGTGGTAATTTCGCCTTTTGGTATCATCATCAGTCTCTTTGCGGACTATCTCGGTGTCCGTTCCCGCTCCCGGACAAACTGGGTTTTAAGGAAACAAAAGGACCTGGACCTTGAATCCATGAGGAGGCAGTACTGATGGTTATCCTGGGTCTGTCCTTTTTTTATCACGATTCCGGCGCTGCCCTTCTTAAAGACGGCAGGATCATTGCCGCCGCCCAGGAAGAGCGTTTCGTCAGAGTGAAAAATACGCACGAGTTCCCCGGCGGAGCCATAAACTTCTGTCTTGAATTTGCCGGATTAAAAACCAGGGACCTTGATTATGTGGTGTTCTATGAAAAGCCGTTTGAAAAATTTGAAAGGATATTCAAGACCCTTCTGGCCTCTTATCCCCGGTCCGTTATATCCTTCCGGGACATCATCAGCGCCTGGTTCAAGGAAAAGTTATGGGTGGAAGATATCATAAGCAGCAAACTCAACGTCCCTGTGGAAAAAATTTATTTTGTCCAGCATCATTTATCCCATGCCGCCAGCACTTTTTTCGCATCGCCCTTTAAGGAAGCGGCTATTCTCACCATTGACGGCGTCGGGGAATGGACCACCACGGCCATGGGGAGAGGCACAGCGGACTGGACAAACGGTAAGAACAACTCCCTTATACTGGAAAAAGAAGTAAAATTTCCCCATTCCCTGGGTCTTTTGTATTCAGCGTTCACCGCTTTTTTAGGATTCAAGGTGAATGAGGGAGAATACAAGGTCATGGGTATGGCGCCCTATGGCCAGCCTAAATATACCGATAAAATAAAAAAATTAATAGAACTCTATGAGGACGGGAGTTTCAAACTCGACCTCTCATATTTTTCTTACCACTATCATAACCAGAAGACCTTTAACCGAAAATTTATAAGGCTTTTCGGGAAACCCCGGGATCCCAAATCTGAGTTTATCGCTAAATTGAAGGATTGGCAGGTGGAATATATTGAACCACAATCTAAATTCTATGCTGATATCGCCTCATCCATCCAGGCTGTCACGGAAGAGATCATATTGAAAATGGCGCATGAGGCGCACAAAGTAACAAAAAGCAAAAATCTGTGCATAGCGGGAGGAGTGGGCCTGAACAGCGTGGCGAACGGTAAGATATTGGAAAAAACGCCCTTTAAGAATCTTTATGTACAGCCGGCTTCCGGCGATGCCGGCGGCGCTGTCGGAGCAGCCCTTTATCTCTACCACATCGGCCTGAAAAAGCCCCGGAAATATATTATGGACAGCGCCTTTCTCGGTAAAGAATATACGGACAAAGAAATAAGATCCTTCCTCGATGCGAACAGGATCCCCCACCAGAGATTCGAGGACAAAAAACTTTTTGACGAGATCATCAAAGCCATGAACGACAAAAAGATCGTAGGATGGTTCCAGGGACGCTTTGAATGGGGTCCGCGGGCTCTGGGAAACCGTTCTATCCTGGCTGACCCGCGTTTTGCCGACATCAAGGATATTGTGAACGTTAAAATAAAATTCAGAGAGCCCTACAGGCCGTTCGCTCCGGCTGTTCTGGTTGAGGATTGCGAAAAATATTTTCAGATCAAGAATGTCAGGAACAACCTGCCCGCCCGATTTATGCTGGTCGTGGCTGACGTAAAAAAGGATAAAAGAAAAAAGATCCCCGCTGTCACGCATGTGGACGGTTCCGGCAGGCTTCAAACCGTGGACAGGAAGGATAATCCCCGGTATTACAACCTTATCAAACGCTTCAAGCAAAAGACCGGCGTCCCGGTTATTCTCAACACGTCGTTCAACCTCAAGGGTGAGCCTATTGTCAACACGCCTGAAAATGCCTATCATACATTCATGAAAAGCGGTATGGACATGCTGGTGCTGAACAATTTTTTAATAAAAAAGGAACATCTGCCGAAAGGATAATATCATGATTTTTTTTAAAAGCCTGGGAAGACGATTCAGGATACTGGGAAAGCTTTTTCAATTCCTGTGGAAGATAAGGATGTGGTGGATGATACCTTTGATCGTCGTGATCCTGCTATTTGCCCTGATCATTATATTCGGGCAGTCCTCGGCCATCGCTCCGTTCATTTACACATTGTTCTGAGCTTTTGAGAAATGACACAAGCTGATAACCGGTTACCGTATTCAGTCAAATGCCCGTCATATCGAAAATAGATCTTCCTGCTCCTGTATTCACGAAAAAGTTTTTCAAAAGCAATGTAAGATATTCTTTTTTCAGTTAACATTCGTCTTACGCGTCGAAACATCTGATCTTTCTGCATGATATATACCCGGTATTCAGGGTCATTCTGAAGATAGACCATCTCCTTGGAAGGGAATAAAAGAAAGAGTAATTTTATCTTCTTATTTTCAGCCAGCACTGTGATCTTTTCAAGCATTGAAAGGGTTTTTTTCATGATACGGCTTGGATCCACGCTTTTATTGATCTCAAAGTATTGATCGTATCTTTTATCAAAGAAATACTCCCTCTGCTTTTTTATCAGAGAAAAATAAAAATATTTCATGACAACATAGCTTAAGAAATGCCTGTTGAGAAATCTCTGTATTTTTTTAATAAACAGCCTGTTGATCCATTGATCATAATAGAGGGTATCGTAAAAATCATTCTCAAATATCGAGATAAGGACCACTTCGGGTTTCAGGGGCACAAGGTATTTTTTTAAAAGGACATAGTACTGATCGAATCCCCAGTTGGGAGCCCCGCAGTTGATCATATCGCGGCGCAGGCTCTTTTCCAGAACCTCCACCCAGGTATCCTTCATCGCGACCCCTTCACCGAACACGTACGAATCCCCCACAGCCACGCCCCATACTTTGCTGAATCCATCATCACGCACCCACAACCCATCTGTCAGCTCGATCGTTTTGACATGGTATGTATAATCCGGATGGCCTTCTATCAGAACATCTCTTTTATCCCTCAGTTTGGTCAAAAGGTCCTTATCGAACGTGAAAAGAGAATTATAGGTCCGGGCGTATTTTCCGATTTCACCTCCTGTCCCTGACTGCATCTGAACAATGGGGGGCAGAGCCGCGGAAAAGATCCTCAGAAGTAACTCCAGCAGAAAAACCGTGAAAAAGAGGCTGAACGAAAACCCCAGTATTTTTTTTGTTCTTGTTTTCATGGAGACGATGGGATCAGGATGCTGTTTTTTTGGCTTCCGATCGCTTCTTCTTTATCGCAAGAAAACATACGGCAAGACAACCCAGTGACAGAGCGTAATGGATAAAAGCCGTGACCAGATAAACATAATTATTGCGGAACCGGAATGTCAGCGTATATTCTCCTACAGGCAAAAGCACGGACCGGAAGAGGTAATCCGTTTTGTAGATCTTGATCTTTTTATCCTTTATGAACGCTTCCCATTTCGGGTAATAAATTTCGGAGAGGAACAAAAAGCATGGATTCTTGATCCGGCATTTAAAGACCATCTCATCCGGTGTCCATTTTATGTTCAAAACAATATTGTTTTTCATTGACAGGTCAACGGGCCTTTCAGGAAAGGGATCCTCCTCCAGCATGATCTGCCTTCGGTAGTCGAATCCGGGATCTTTTAACCGGACCAGGATATTCTCGGGTTTTTTTTCCACAATATAGCGGTCAACAAGAAAATAACGGGGCAGAACATGTTGATTTAAATAGATATACCGGTTTTCCTTACTGGTGTAAACAAGGGTAACCCCGTCGATATTCATGGGCTTGGTCGACAGGATATATTTTGTGTTCAAAAGCCCCAGAAACCTCAGGTTCTGAAAGAGTCCCTCTCTCTGAACATCTTCATATATTTTAAGACCGATGGCGTGATACCCGCTGACCGATTCGATCCCGAACAGCTGCCATTTATTAGCCTCATTGGAGCTCAAAAGAGGGAGTATCCTGAATTTCTCCTGATCTTTTTTCAAGTACTTGATGGCGTCTGTTTCCTTTTCAATAATGTCATAATTGTCCGTGGTATTAATGAATTTTTCATCCACCAGATAAAGGTCCAGAAGGATAAGGACGACAAGAATGATCTTGAAAGGTTTTAACCTTAATCGCCCGGAAGAGAACATCCACCAGAGGCCGGCAAACAGGACAAACCACAGCCACATTAATTTCATACCATTCCTGGCCATCTCAACCGTAGGCTGGATTTGATTTTTTAGGAATTGCTCTCCCTGCAGGCCATACTGTTGAATAATGGCTTTAACATTCACCCCTCTGAAAGCCAGATTCTCCTTCAACAGGTCTTCGAAACCGGATGAAGAGATCCAGAGACTTAACACAAGGAAAAAGATGCCAAAGCCAATAAGGATATAAAAGATCTTATCCCGCACACGTTTATCATCTCGGGCCTTTAAGAGGTCCTGCAATCCGTAAAAAGCAAAAAGAACTATAATGAAACTGGCTATCAGAAAGATGCTGGACGGCACTCTGAACTTTTTAATATGCGGGAAATAATTAAAAAATAATTTATAAAAGGCCGGGAAATGTCTGCCAAAACTGAAAAGGA
>JAFGFC010000089.1 GCA_016931325.1 Spirochaetota bacterium
AATAATCATAATAAAGACACGCCATGGTGTGTCTCTACCAATAATAAATATTGTATTATTCATTTGAACAAAAAAGGATCAAATCTTTAAAGGGAGAAAATTGGCTCTATGAAAATTTACAGAGTTGTTATTATTGTTACTCTTTTTATATGTTTCTTTTATTCAATGTCACAGGCTTACATCTGGGAAGGATTTGAGAGAGAGAACCTCTGGCTTATCACCTCCGGTGATTACAATGCGGTCAATACTTTAAATATATCCTCAGAAAGAAGTACTGAAGGAGAGCATTCACTGGAAGTTGATATCTCGAAAACTACTTATTCAAAAAAAGGATTTATTTCCCGTGAAGGCCAATTCGACCTGTCCAATATAGAGGAAATACAATTTGATATACTTTGCGAAAAACATATTTTTTTCAGCCTGGGTCTTTCCTGCGGACCGAGAAGTGAATGGTATGAGAGTAAAAGTTTTCAATTGAAAAAAGGCTGGAACAGGAATATCAGCATAAATTTCAAGAATAAAGAATGGAAAAGCCAGGCCTCCTTCTGGGAATATACGGTAACGCCCAAAGATATTCATGATGTAAGAAAGTTCGCTCTGGTTTTTATAAACGGTAAAAAGGGAAAATTATATATAGATAATATAAGATTTATAGGAAAGCAGGCTGTTAATCCGGCGTATACGATGCCGTATGAACCACTCGATAAAACCAAAGCGACTAACGTCTATTACCTCTTAAAGAAATTAAATACTGTCCCTTTTGCCAAATTGAACTCTGGAAAAGTGATTAAAGAAAAAAATGGTAAATTTTCTCTTCCCTTTAAAAAAGTAGATGCGATAAGAAAAGCAGCCTATATGATAGGAAAAGATCTGGACTGGAATGATGTTTCCAAACTTTTATTAAAAATAAATAATCCCACAAAACTTTTTTTACCGTTTGCTATTGGGTTTCAAGTGGGCAACGGAATGACATGGTTCGAAACGCCCCAGTTTTTACTGAAAAAAGACAGGACCAGTGAGATCATTATCAATCTGAACGCTCCCTATTTTAAATCTGAGGCTACTGACTGGAAATACATTACCCATCTCTATGATAAAGACAGGATCAAAGCCATTAATTTCCTTATTTATGGTGTGAGAGGGAAAGAAAGTACGGGCCAGATCACCATTGAAGAATTCAATCTGGTCAAGGGTAAACCATTTCTGCCAAAACGGGAGATCCAGGCCCCCCAGTATCTGGAAAAACCAGATAAGAAAGATTATACAAAGCCAAAGGTAACAAAGGTTCTGGATTTCCCAAAGGAATTAGAGGCATTTGATAAATTCGAAATATCTTTCTACTTGAAGAATAAATACGTAAATCCATATAATCCTGAAGAAATATACTGTGAAGGTATTTTTACCGGCCCTGATAAAAAGACCTATAAGGTACCTGCTTTTTTTTACAATGAAGTCGGCCCTCCTGAATCTAAAAAACAGCTGTTTAAAGTTCGATTTGCACCTTTTATCGATGGTCAATGGAAATTCAAGATCAAAGTAAAGAATTTACAGGGACAGACATTATACAAAAATAAAAACTTGAAATTTAAATGTACAAAATCAGAACGCTTGCGCAAAGGCTTTGTCAAGGTGGACAATAACCATTTTATCCTGACCGATGGATCCGTATTTTATCCTTTCGGTCTCTCACTGGGCTGGGTGGTACCGGAAGATAAAAACTCTTATCTGGGATATCTGAATAAATTTGCTAAATCCGGCATGAACTGGACCAGGATGTGGAACATCCCCTGGGGCCTGACACTGGAATGGCTAAAACCAAAGAGAGGGGGACTGGGACAGTATTCCCAGGAAGATGCGGACCAGTGGGACAAGATCATTGAATTCGCCAGCGAGAACGGTATTTATATCCAGTTCTGTATTAATAATTACAGGGATCTGGCCAAGGGATATAACTGGGAAAACAATCCATACTGCTATATAAACGGAGGTCCAATCCAGGAACCAGAAGATTTTTTTACAGATAAGATCGCCCGTAAGTATTTCAGGCGCAAACTGTTATATATAGTAGCCAGATGGGGATATGCCACTTCCATCATGGCATGGGAACTTTTTAATGAAGTGGATTTGACAACAAACTTTGATGATGGCAAAGTGGCCCGGTGGCATGAAGAAATGGCCGATTACCTGAAATCCATAGATGCTTTTCAACATATTATAACAACAAGTTTCTCTCGACGAACGGGAGGAAAGGAAACATTTGAACTGGAGGAGATGGATTTTTCTCAGACCCATGTTTATACAGAAGATTTCCGGCAGGCGCTTTTTACCATACCACAGGTCAAGATCAAAGAGTTCGATAAACCACACGTTATGGGAGAGATCGGTGGCAGCATTGAAACAGGTACTGAAGAGGCCAGGGATGAACAGGGTGTAAGGATCCATAACGTTATCTGGTATTCCTTCCTGGCCGCTGAGCCATCTTCAGCCCTGTACTGGTGGTGGGATGAGTATATTGAAAGAAATGATCTGTATTATCATTTTGGACATTATTCAGATCTGACAAAGGATGTTGACTGGAATGAATTAAAAAAGATCAAAGTGAATATTATTACTCCGAACAGGGGTGATTACTTTTTTGCTCCGGTTCTGGACTGGGAAGGAGCGACCGGCGAAAAGTATGAAATGAAAGATAATGATTTAAAAGGCAACGGACTCTTGTCCAAATACCTTCAGGGAAAATATCAGAAGAAATGGCAGGTAGAACCGACATTCAAGATCAATTTTCCAATACAATCCAAATTCCTTATAAATGTTGAAGTAGCTTCTTATGTTGGCGCCTCTTTCTCTGTTTTTCTGGATAGTCAAAAAGTTTTTTCACAGAACTATCCGGCTATAGAATCCACTTCTGGAAATTTAATTGACAAGGTTTATGAAGTAAAGATTCCGGCAGGCGAGCACACGGTAAAGGTGGTGCCTGATGGTGATGACTGGATCAAGATCAAGTGGTTCCGCTTCAAGAATTGTGTCCCTGATGTGGAAGCCTATGGCGTGAAAAGTGGCGACAGGATCTACGTCTGGATACGAAACCGGCATTTTGATATTGACCGGGTATTGGATAATGGTGATATTCCTTCCAGCAAAGTGGGCAAAATCGAAATAAAAAATCTTTTAGATTCTGATAATTTAAAGGCTGTGATCTATAATACCTGGGATGGGGATTCAATAGATTCGGCTCCCCCTGTTGTAACAAAGGAGAAAGTAATCCTGGAATACCCCCAAATCGCCAAAGATATCCTTATCATTTTCCAGAAAGAATAATCTTTCTTGACATTTCAGCTCTTTATCAATATTATTTTATTGAAATCGATTTTGCGAAAAAACTTCGTGATAATAAGGTAGGGGAAATTGGCAAAAATAACCATCAAGGATATTGCCTCCAAAGCCGGTGTCTCACCCGGAACGGTCTCCAAAGTCATTACCGGAAAATATAAAGAAGATAATATACAGATCAGCAAAGCCACGATCCAGAAAGTACAGCAGATCATCAAGGAGATGGATTATCAGCCGAATTACGCGGCCCGGATCCTGAGTACAGGAAAGACCTTCACAATTGGTATATTCATGCCGAAATCCAAAAATGAAAATTTTCATATGGAGCACTATTATTCCAGGATCATTGACAGTATAGAAAAAGAAGCGGTCAAACATAAATACGATATCCTTCTGATCAATTATGATACGTATATTCACAAATTCAATGCGAGAAGAATGGACGGTCTTATCATTATAGAACAATGGGATGAAGACAAAGATCTGCAATTTTTAATCACTGAAAAAAAGCATTTTGTCATCATTAACAATTTGATCGATAAACCGCTGAATATTAACAGCGTGAATGTGGATAATAATAAAGGTATCCAGGAGATCGTAAGGTTATTTAAGGAACATAATCACAAAAAATTAGCCTTTATCGGGGAAATGACATCCCAGGCTCAAAAAGAACACAGTAAACGATTGGAACTTTTTAAACAGGCTCTTCAAAAAGAAGGGTTAAGCCTTAATGAGGATATTTTTCTTTACGGCCCGGTGGAAGGGATAACCGATAAATTGAAATATGAGGATTATGATCAGCTGAGCGGGTTTTTTGGCATTGAATATCTGTTAAAAAAACACGGGGGACAGTTTACCGGAGTTTTCTGCGCTAACGATCTTGTCGCCCTGGGCGCTTTGAATTATCTTTATCGAGAGGGGATCAAGGTGCCACAGCAGGTTTCCATTGCCGGATTTGATGACCTGGACTTTGCGGAATATTTAATGGGCGGCCTGACCACGGTCCGGCAGCCTCTGGCCAGGATGGGGCAGGAGGCCTTTGCGCTTTTATTAAAAAGTATAGATAATGAAATGACCGGTAATGAAAAGATACTGGTGCCTCCTGAAGTGGTTGTCAGAAGCACGATCGCGAAGATTTAAGAAAGAATTCATAAAAAAGGGGATAGGGGTGCTGTTGAAAAAGGCATATATTAATTTTTTCAATAACCCCTCTGTCCTCTTTTTTCACTTGACTTTCATAACGCAAAATATATATTAAAAACAAAAATCAGGATATAAAATGCGAATAAAAATAATTCTTTTCATGATCTTTCTGCTCTTTATTTTTGCCTGTGAAGAAGATGAATATGCTGTTGATTTTGATGAACAGCAGATCCAGTATTCCATTAAAGAGGACAAGATCGTAATAAAGAATAATTCTCCTTATCCCATTGTGCTTGATGATGTTATGCAGAATGAAAAGATCGTTGCCAATTATATTAAATATAAGAATTGCAATTATATGAAATATCAGGAAGAAGTCATGCTGGATTTGACAGGACAGGATAATCAATATATTCTTATCGAATCTGTTGTCCTCCCTAAAAAAGAAAAAGTTATCAGCATTAATGCCAAAAAAGGTGACCGTTTTGAGGTCTCCCTTTATCCGGTCAATTATAATTTTCTTTCAGACAATATTTATTTCAAGTCTGAAGAACTCTCTGATAAAGAAAGCCGGTATAAACTATTTTCTTCCAATGAAGTTAAGGATCTGACCATTCCTTTTGTGAAAAAGAAGGATCCTGAAACCGTAAATGAGATCAACGGGATCATGATCTATGTGAGTGAATATGAAGATATGATCGATTTTTTAGAAGAAATTGAATTTGAGTATGAGTAAACTTTTTCAAGTCATAGATATTAAAACACACTCCCGGACAGAGATCATCAGCATCACCTCCCACATCCAGAGCGTTGTAAAAAATTCTCATGTATCGGATGGTTTTTGCCTGGTCTATATTCCGCATACCACAGCCGGCGTTACGATCAATGAAGACGCTGATCCTTCCGTTAAGAGCGACATATTAAAAGAGTTGAACAAGGTCATCCCTTTTAATGATAATTATTCACACCTTGAAGGTAATGCCGCCGCTCATATAAAATCATCTCTGGTCGGATCAAGTGTAAACGTTATCATACGGAACAATAACCTTAACCTTGGCACATGGCAGGGTATTTTCTTTTGTGAATTTGATGGACCAAGAAATCGCCAAGTCATTGTTCAGATACTGAAAGAGTCCTGAAAACTGTTTTTATGAAAAACCTGCGTAATATATTCCAAGCCTTTCATAATGTATTCAGTTCTATCCTTATCGCGGCTATCATTGCCGTTATCCTCAGGATTTTTTTTATCAGTGTCTTCTATATCCCGTCTTCTTCCATGGAAAAAATTCTGAAGATAGGGGATTATGTCATGGTCTGGAAATTCCTCTATGATAAAAAGATCCCGGTCATTAATACGAAACTGCCGTTCGGATTCAGGATCAAAAGAGGCGATGTTGTTGTCTTTATTCCTGTTAACAACCCTCATGAATACTATATTAAGAGATGCATTGGCCTGGAGGGAGAGAAAATCATGTTTTATAGAAATGATGTTTATATTAATGACGTAAAATTAGAGGAACCGTATGTGAAAGATAAACCATTGATCACATATCATCAGAGGGAATTGGACGTTCCCCGGGGCCACATTTTTGTCATGGGTGATAACAGGCTGACAAGTTCGGACAGCCGTGATTGGGGGAGTGTTTCCACAGATCATGTGACAGGCAAAGCCCTGTTCGTTTTTTTCCCGTTTAACCGGATAAGAATAATCAAATGAGCGATCCTGTAAAAACATCTAAAAAAAGACTTGTCGTTGCCTTTATCTTTATTCTAATAGGGTTCTTGCTCGTTATTTCAAGGATCATTTATTTAGGGGTTTTTCCCGGTAAAGTAAAATTCAAGTTTGACCGGGTCGAAGAGAGAGGTGAGATCCTTGACTGTAATTATAATACACTGGCCACAAGCCTTGAGGTCTATTCGATCTTCTGTAATCCTGAAAAAGTGCCTCCTCTGGAGGAAGAAAAGATCAGAGATCTTTCCATCATCCTTAATATCTCTGAAAGGAATTTAAAAAATATATTTCAATCAAAAAAAAGCTTTGTCTGGCTGAAACGCAAAGTAGACCTTGGGACCTTTCGGGCTATCCGGGATATGAAAATAGAGGGCATTAATTATAATAAAGAATACAAACGTATTTATCCCAACAAACGCCTTGCCTCTCATGTTCTGGGGATTGTCGGAATAGATAATGTCGGGCTGGAAGGGAGCGAGCTTTTCTATGAACGTTATCTTAATTCAGGGCATACCTTTTCTGATAATCAGAAGAATTTTAATATTGTTCTGAGTATCGATAAAAATATTCAATACATTGTGGAGACAGAATTGAAAAATGCCTTTGCGCGGTCCAAAGCCAAAAGAGGGACGGCCATTGTTATGGACCCCGGTACAGGATATATCCTGGCTTTCGCCAATGTCCCTGATTTTGATCCCAATCAATATCAGCAATCCTCTCTCAATGACAGAAAAAACACCGCCATTATAGATGCCTTTGAACCGGGATCGATTTTCAAGATCTTTACTACAGCCTGTATCCTGTCTGAAAATCCTGTTAAAAAAGGTTATAAATTCTTCTGCCCCGGGTATATTAACATAGGAAAGGAAAAACTGTCCTGCTGGGCCAGGCACGGAGAAATTGGTTTTGATGACGTGATCAAGCAGTCCTGTAATGTCGGTATGATAAGATCCATTTTCAAAGTTTCCAGCTACAGATTTTATGATTATTTAAGGGATTTTTCCATCGGTCATTATACAGGCATTGATCTTCCGGGCGAGGGAAAAGGGATACTGCGGCCTCCCAAGCAGTGGCCTCTGTTTTCAAAAGCCGCTGTCAGTATTGGTCAGGAGGTATCAACAACATCTATCCAGCTGATCACCGCAGCCTGCGCTATCTTCAATGGCGGTAAAGTGATGGAACCCAAGATCGCAAAAGCCATTATTTATCCTGACGGGACCATCTATAAAGATTTCAACCCCGTGGCTATAAGGCAGGTCATCACCTCTTCCATAGCCCACAAGGTGGCCCAACTTTTAATCGGGGTGGTGCAGGAAGGAGGGACCGGAGAACTGGCTTATATTAAAGGCTATTCGATCGCCGGGAAAACGGGAACGGGAGAGATCTATGACAGGAAAGAAAAAAAATATTTTAAAAACCGTGTCAATGCCTCTTTTATCGGATTTATCCCGGCTCAAAAAGCCAGATACGCGATCCTTGTGACCCTTCATGAACCAAGATCAGGATTGAACACCGGGGGAGCCATAGCCGCTCCTGTCTTTAAAAAGATCGTGGAAAAGCTGATCGCCTATAAACCTATACCCGCTGAAAAACGTGTTATTACTCCCCCCTATATAAAAAACAATTATATAAAAAAGATACAATTAACGGATAAAAAATATATTCCTGATCTCAGAGGGAAAAACATGAGGGAGATTCTGCAGATCCTGAGCGCCATGGATGTAAAACCCAATCTGATCGGATCCGGCGTTGCCAGCCGGCAATACCCGCCCAAAGGGACCAGGGTCTATAAGGGGATGGTCGTCACTGTCTGGTTCGAAGATCCAATAATAAAATAAATTATCAAGACCCCGGTTTTATTCAGAGTTTAAAACTGTCAAGGATTTTTTCTATCTCATCATGAAGATCTTTCAATTCATCGAGTTTTGAGACAGATCTTTGTTTGCTTTTTAAAGTCCTGCCGATCGCTTCCGAGTTCTTTTTAATGGAACCTATTCTTATATTTAATTCATGTATGGCCCGTGTCAGGACATTGGCTATATCCTGAAGCTCATCATGTTTCCGGAAACGGATCCTGATTTTTAAATTGCCATGGCTCAATTCATTCAGGCTCTTTTTAAATCGGTACATGGGACCGGCAATTTTATGGGAAAAGATGAGGAATCTCGTCCCGGCAATAAGAAATCCAAGCAACAGCACAATGATGGAAAGCCTGAGCACAAGGGGCAACATCATCTGCTGCGTATTTTTCATGGTCATCATTTTAGAGTAGACACTTCCTGCCATTTCCCTGGATGTCAGGTAGACCAGCAGCAGCCCCAGGATGAAAATGAAAATGAAAATAAAAAGATAGATATTAAAAAGGAATTTTGTCTGGAATCTCTTATCGATCAGTAAAGTTCGCCTTTTAAATGCTTGTTTGGTCATCATAATACCCTCGTTTTAATAAAATATTGTAAATTCCTATAAAATGAACCCCAGGATTTTATATCGGCTCTTTTCTCTGATAATATTAATTTCACATTTTTTCTTTTTTATCTCTGAGCCGCCGTCTTTATATATGATCAATACCCTGACATAAAAGTAATTATCCTTCATCCTGTCTTCTTCGATCGTCACTTCGGATCGGACTTTTTCTGTGATTTCAAAATTCACAAGTTGATAAAAATGAAGGAACTTGTAAATGTTATGGCCGGTTATTTTAACGATATATTCAGAGATCGGGATATCTCCATTGAGCATCTGTTCTCCCAGACGGATGATATCATCATTGTTCATGGGATCAAGTTTCATATTGTGGCACAATATATTTTGCATTCCATTTTTATTATTCACTTTTAACAGGTGAAAGAATTTTTTCACGGTTAACAGGATCTCTTTTTCAGGAGTATGCTGAGTATATAAAAAACAGGGAAGAAAAAGGAGGAATGAACAGATCGATATTTTCTTAACAAGATCAATGTTTCCTTTAAATAAACGATAATGAGATGTCAATCGTATTACCCCGACCGAAAGAAGCCACAGGAATCTTCTTTGTATGCCAAGATATATTTTAACGCAAATAAAAAGGAAAATCCACAGTTTTTTCAAATTTCTTTATCCGGTACGCGGCCGGGTATCAGATAAATATTTGACATTTAAAATAAATTGTTATATCCTTTAAGGTAATCAGCCCCAGATGTATTATATAAGGTTTTACGATATTGTTCAATAATATCGTGTCTGAGGGGGATTCTATTACTTTTTAAGGAGGCAAGAATCATGTTATCCGTACAAGATTATGTGGTGAGGGGACGAAAAGGTTATAAAACGCTTCTTGAAATGATTGAAAAAAACTGCCAGGAATTTTCAGAAAAAGTGGCTTTTCAAATGAAAGTAAAAAATATCTACGAAAAGATTACCTACGGTGAACTCTGGGATAAATTAAATCAGGTTGCTAAAGCCTTAAGAAAGATGTTTTTACTTCCCGGTGAAAGGGTGGCTGTTTACAGTGAAAATCGGCCTAAATGGGGTATTTCCTATATGAGTATCATGCGCGCCGGAGGAGTGGTTGTCCCTCTGGACGCTCAACTCGGTCCTTCTGAAATAGAGTATATCCCGAATCATGCCAGGGTTAAATTTATTTTTGTTTCTAAGAAATTATTGGAAAATGTAAAAGAGGTCTGGAACGATGTTAAATCCCTGAAAAAGATCATCTGCTTTGACGAGATCAAGACAGATCACAGAAATATTTTAACTTTTAATGATATAACAGGAAAAGGGGCAAAGGTAAAGCATATCTTTATGCCTAAACCCAGGCCGGACAATCTATTGGCCATCCTTTATACATCAGGCACCACCGGAGTGGCCAAAGGTGTTATGTTGACCCATCGGAATATTGTCACTGACATAGAATCAGGAGCTCAGATGATTCTGTTTGATCACACGGATACTTTCCTGTCTGTTCTGCCGATCCATCATTCCTTTGAAGGTACAGCCGGTTTCATGCTCCCCCTTTATAACGGAGCGGCCATCACCTATGCGGAAAGCTTAAAGTCAGCTAATATCCTGGCCAATATCAAAGAAACGAACGTTACCCTGATGCTGGGTGTTCCCCTGTTGTTTGAAAAACTGTATAAAGGGATCCTCAAAGCGGTAAAGGAGAAACCGTTACCTGTCCAGGTTATCTTCTTTGGCCTTTTAAAAACTGTAAAAACCATAAGAAAGATGAGCGGAAAGAAGATCGGTAAAAAATTGTTCCGTTCCTTTCGAGATAAAGCCGGTTTGACATCTATACGGTTTTTTGTTTCAGGCGGCGGGCCGCTACGCCCTGATGTGGCGGAAGCCTTTGATGATCTGGGTATGACCATATTGCAGGGATATGGTCTCACGGAGACCTCCCCTGTCGTCACTGTCAGCACTTTGGAATATATGAACTATTACTCAGTGGGATTGACAATACCCGAGGTAGAAGTCAAGATCGACAAGCCGGATGAAAGAGGGATCGGTGAGATACTGGTCAAAGGCAATATTGTTATGAAAGGCTACTACAAGAATAAAAAAGCGACAAAAGAGGTCATAAAGAACAACTGGTTCTATACAGGGGATGAAGGATATATTGATAAGCAGGGGTTTGTTTATATTACAGGAAGGAAAAAGAACATTATTGTAACGGCCGGCGGTAAAAACGTATTTCCCGAAGAGATCGAAGCCAAACTGGATGCCACCCCTTTTATAATGGAATCCATGGTCTATGGCGAGCAGGCTTCAGAGAAGGACAGAAGCGAGACCATTTCCGCTCTTGTTGTACCGGATTATCAGGCCATTGATGAACACTCACGCAAAATGGGGATAAAATATACAGAGGATAAGATACGGCAATTGGTCAATGACGAGATCAGAAGAGTGTGTACCAAGATGCCGGTTTATAAGCGTATATCCAATTTCAAGATCCATACGGAAGAACTGCAGAAGACATCCACACGGAAGATCAAGCGGTACCTCTATTTAGAGAGAAAATATAAGATCAAGTAACTATAAATATTTTATTCTTCCCTGCCGATATTAATATTACATGTATAATTCTCAATACAGGCGAATAGTAAGGAGCTAAAAAGTGAGAGTTGAATTAAAGATTTTAGACTCCATACTGAAAAAATACGGATACAAGTTTATGTTTGACAAGATCCATGCAGATTCAGAGCTGAAAAAGTATAAAAAGGATGAACCTAACTTTGATTCTCATCAATATTTAACCATTAAAACAGACGATGGTATTGTTGTGGGAAGAGTCTATACGCAGAACAGTTCCAAACCGATCCCCCTTGAAAAAGTGAAATTGAACGAAGACGAGATCACGACAGTTATGGCCTTTTTTAAATTTTTTAAATTAAAGAACTATACAAAGATATTGAATGAGATCAGCAAAATAGCTCAATTAAATACAGATCATCTACAGACAGATATTATCCGCAATAATGTGTTCACAAGCAAACGAAGTCAATATTAAGGAATCGCCAGCGGGATCAGGGTCACTTTTTATAGTCGCCACACCCCTGGGTAATCTTAAAGATTTTACTTTCAGGGCTGTGGAAATCCTCCAAAAAGTAGATATCATCCTGGCTGAAGACACTCGCCGGGCCATGAAACTTTTAAATCATTATCATATCGCAAAACCTCTGGAAAGTTATTTTGTGGGTAATGAATATAAGAAACAACCCCTGATCATCAGATGGCTGAAGGAGGGTAAAAATATAGCCCTTATCAGCGAAGGGGGAACCCCCTGTATATCTGATCCCGGAAATCAGCTGGTACAGGCCTGCCATCACGAAAAGCTCCCGGTCATACCTGTTCCGGGACCTTCCGCTCTGACAGCTGCCCTTTCCGCTTCAGGAATAGCCCATATACCCTCTCTTTTTATAGGATTTCTGCCTAAAAGCAGGAAAAAACAGAATAAATTGCTAAAGGCCATTATTGACCTGGAATTCAATATTATTCTGTATGAATCCCCGCACAGATTGAAAAAAACCCTCATTTTGATCAAAGAAAGATTCGGGAATATAAAAATATTTTTATTTAAAGAGTTGACAAAGTTATTCGAATATATTAATATAGATAATATAGACAGCGTTTTAGAAGATATGGATGAAAAAGTCAGGGGCGAATATGTTCTTATTTTTAATAAAAAAA
The DNA here is from genome assembly GCA_016931325.1 of Spirochaetota bacterium. Lineage (GTDB taxonomy): Bacteria > Spirochaetota > JAHITG01 > JAHITG01 > JAFGFC01 > JAFGFC01. The sequence continues at coordinate 12,374 of JAFGFC010000089.1, forward strand.
TTATTTAAGATAATTTTTTAAACTGACGATAAACCTATAAGAGGTATAAAAGCTATGGATATAAAAGGCATTGATGGCATTAATCATATTATTCAGAACCAGAAAACGAAAAAGGTAGATAAGCCAAAAGACACGAAAAGAAAAGATGAAGTTGCTCTTTCAAATGAAGCCAAAAGAGCCGCTGAATTTGAAAAATATAAAGATATCGTAAAAAAAGTATCCGGAATTCGTGAAGACAAAGTGCGCTCTGCTAAAGAAAGATTACAATCCGGCAAGCTTTTTTCCAAAGAAGTTCTTGAAGCCATAGCGGACCGCCTGGCGGACAAACTGCTGATCGGAGATAAAATTCTGGATAACCTGGGTGATGACAAGGACGAATAAACAAAGTAATATAAAAGGCTATTAGGATATGGTTATATAGATATTAAGACGGTGGTGGAGCGAAGGCTTTGCCACCGTCTTTTATTTTTCTGAAAACTAAAGGAAAAATGTTATGCCTATTTCAAGTTCGATCGAATATTTTCTTCCTACCAGAATTATTTTTGGTAATGATGTATCCAACCGGATAGGAGAAACATCTGTTGAATATACCAACCGGGTATTTCTTATCACTTCAGGAGAATATACCCGCAAGATAGGCCTTTTGCCGAAAATAGAAACCCTTCTTGAAAAGAGCGGTGTCGATTACATTATGTATGATGATATCACCCGCGATCCTTCCCCCGCTATTATTGATGAAATAGGTGATCTGATTGCGCAGTCAAAAGTTAAACTGGTTGTAGCGTTGGGGGGTAGAAGTGTTATTAATGCGGTAAAGGCAGCCTGCTATATGGCCAGAAATGACGGCAGTATTACTGATTATATAAATGGCAAGATAGGAAAGGACGAATCTGTCCCCTGTATCATTATTCCCACCATACCGGGAGTGAATCAGGTTATCTCGGATGATATCTTTATCAAAGATAGTAACGATAATATTAAAAAGGTATTTAAAAATAAAGCCCTCTTTCCCCTGATCACGCTGGTAGACCCCAAACTGTCTATGACTCTTCCTGTAAATTATACTGTGGGTTCAGGTTTTGCCGTGTTGTCCAATGCCATTGAATCTTACATCTCTTCAGCGGCGAATCCTATTTCGGATGCCCTGGCCTTAAAGGCCATTGATTTTTCAGGCAAGAATTTAAGAAACATATTCATGAATCGTGAGGATCTTCAGGCCCGGTCCCGTATCATGATGGCGTCTATACTGGTGGCTCTTTCTCTTCTCACATCCAAACCGGGAACATGTGAAGCGATCTCTCTGTCCCTTTCGGCACAGGGGGGACTGTATCAGAATATCTCCCATGCCATTATGATCCCTCATCTGATGGAATTCAATCTGACAACAGCCCCGAACAAATATGTACAGATCGCCCGGGCTCTGGGAGAAGATATCTCAAACGTAACCGTTGTTGAGGCGGCTATTCGCGCTATTGAAGGGGTCAGAAAATTATTGTTTGATCTGAAAGTTCCTCAAAAATTAAGTGAGTATAATGTAAAAAAGGAAGATATACCTCATATCTCAGGGATTTCAAGAAGATACAATTTCCTTAATTATGCTCCCACTCCTATTTCAAAAGAAGATATATTAAATATTTTATTAACTGCTTTTTAAATCAATTCTCCGGAGGGATGAATGCGAAAGATCCTTTTCATGATATCATTATGCCTTTTTTTAATTAACTCTCATCTTCTTCATGCTGTTACCATCCGCGGGAATGATCTGATCTGGTCAACAGAAGATAAAAGCGAGTTCCTTTATTCCATGTTAGGGAAGGGCACCGGGAAAAAGATATGGAAGATCTATAACCTGAAGGAACAGACCGGGATCACTCTCTTTTACGATACCGGGATCAGGCCTGTCTGGTCATGGGACGGCAAGATCATCGCTATCGCCAGAAAGGATGAGATCGACCTGTATACCGGACCCGGGAAAAAGAAGACATGGCAGCTGGCAACGGAAGAATTGATCGATATGGATTTTTCTCTGGACAGTAAGAAAATGGTCTATTCTGACGGAGCCAAGATACATATCATTGACCTTGAAAAAGGGGAAAATTCTTTTCTTGTGCACGGAAAAAAGTCATACTATATCAACAATGATAAAAATATCCTCTTTTTTGATGAAAATTACAAGCTATCCGTGATTGATAAAAATTTCAAGATAGAACAGATAACTGATAAATTTATTGAGAAGATCTGTCCTTTTAAAAAAGAGAATAAATTCGTTTTTCAGGATGAAGATAAAAAAAGGATCAAACTCTTTGACCTGGATATAGCGGCTTATCAGGAAATAGTCATTGTCAAGCATGATGATGAGATCACGGATTTTTCTCTTTCCTATGATAATCAGTTCATTATCTATGCCATAAAGGACAGGGAGATTTTTATTGTCCATATCCCCACCCGGCTCAAGGTCAAGGTGTCAGAGGAAGAGAATATATTTACTCCCCGCCTGTCCCGGGATAATGCCTTCTGTTCTTATGAAAAACAGGACAAGATCTTCATAACGGATATTTCAAAATTTATTCAGGCCTTCCGGCTGGATGATATTTTCAAAATAAATGTCGGCTCTCTTCAGGGCGTGCAAATAGGAACGACCATTGAAGTGTATGAAGAAAGGCGTAATCCTTTTTCAGGTCAGGTTATCGGAATGGATGCCAATAAGTTCAAAGGTGTATTAAAGGTCATATCTGTTTATGACAGCTTTTGCTATGGCCGTATTGATGAAGAATATAAAACAAAGAACCCCATTGAAGAGAATGATATCGCTTACTGGAAAGAGAAGGAAGTAATGGGAGTCATTTCAAGATAATTCCAGATTATGGATTACAGACCTGGTACCGGAGGATATTACAGATGAGCCCATTGGGCTCTTTTTTTTTATTCTTTGACTTCGAAGTTAAAATTGATATTATTGGTCCAAGGAGAAGGACACGGCGGCATGGCTACAAAAAAAGAAATTTTAGAAAATACCATCAAGCGATGTAAACAGCGTAACATCATTATCCCCACCTATGAAGAGATGAGAGATCCTGAAAAGATCCCGCAGGGAATAAAAAACGAGTTAAAAAAGATCGGTTTGTGGGATCTCAATTCCAGGAACCTTTTCCGGATCACCTGGAAGAATGAACCTGTAAAATCCGGAGGCGGGTTCAATGGTGTCAATCACATGGAAATACCTTCTTCTTTATCCGGCGTGAAAGCCAGGATCATCATCCTGTTGGGAAAATTCTTTCCCACAGGCGCCCATAAGGTGGGAGCCACGTTCGGGCCCCTTGTCGAGCGGCTGGTGAAGGGAGAATTCGATCCCACCACTCAGAAAGCCTTATGGCCTTCAACCGGAAATTATTGCCGGGGTGGCGCTTATGATTCCTATCTTCTGGCCTGTCCCTCCATCGCTGTTCTGCCGGAAGGGATGTCAAAAGAAAGGTTTACGTGGCTGAAAAAGATCGGTTCCGAAGTCCATGCCACTCCGGGCGTGGAAAGTAATGTAAAAGAGGTCTTTGATAAGACCTATGAACTGAAGCAGGAAAGACCGGAAGAAGTGGTCGTCCTTAACCAGTTTGATGAAATAGGTAATCCCATCTGGCATTATGCTGTGACAGGCGCGGCCATGGAGGAGTTGTATCATCAGAAAAAGAAAAAGAATGAAAATTTTACAGCTCTATTCCTGACCCAGGGTTCAGCCGGAACTCTGGGCTGCGGCGATTACATCAGGGCCAAGTTCCCTTCTGTAAAGGTAGGCGCGGGTGAAGCCTGGCAGTGTCCGACACTCCTTTATAACGGGTTCGGAGGGCACCGGATCGAAGGGATAGGGGATAAGCATGTTCCCTGGATATTCAATGTAAAAAATCTTGATATGGTCGCTGATATTGATGATGACCTCTGCATACGTATGATCAGGTTGTTCAATGAAAAATCGGGCCGGTCTTATCTGGAGAAAAAGATGAAAATAGATCACGGGATCGTAGGCAAACTTGATCTTTTGGGTATTTCCAGCATTGCCAATCTGGTCGGAGCCATAAAGATGGCCCGGTATTATGAGATGGACAGCGATGATATGATCTTCACCATAGCCACTGATTCCATGGAACTCTATCAGTCAAGAATAGAAGAATTGAGAAAGGAATACGGCGATTATAACGAGATACAGGCGGCCAGGGATTTTGAATCCTTCAGCAGCATCACAACGGACCGGATGCTGGAGTTGTCCTACTGGGATAAAAAGCGGATGCATAATCTGAAATATTTTACCTGGATAGAACAGAGAGGTAAATCCGTCGAGGAGCTGGATGAGCAGTGGTATAATAAGAACTACTGGAAAGACCAGTATAACTCTTATAAAGAGTGGGATAAGAAGATAAAAGAATTCAATGAAAGAACAGGCCTCTTACGGAAGTACTAAGTTCAAAGTACTATGTACTAAGTTATAGGATTCTGAGAAATCCTAACTTAGTACTTAGAACATAGTACTTGGAAAATATCTTGATTTAGTAAATGGCAGTGTTAGATTTAAAGACATGAAAGCGGAGATCGAAAAGATACTCAAAGAAGAAGAGAAAGGGCAAAAGAGCATTGAACAGGCTGTTCTTGACTCGGAAAAGATGAAAAAGCAGGCTGATACCCAGGCTGAACAGCATATAAAAGATCAGATCGAAAAGGCGCGCCAGGAGGCGAAAGCCTTTCTGGATAAGGCCAGGGACGAATTCAACAAAGAGAGGCAGAAAGAACTGGACCAGGCGGAAACCTCGTCCCGGCACGATATTCCCAGGGATAAGAAAGAAAAACTGATCAATGAACTATTTCAATCTTTCATTACGGTCAGATAAATATGTTCAAAGACCTGTCAAAATATGGCTTTCTGAACGCCAAGATCAGAAGCAAGATCGGCAATCTTCTTGATGATGATGAATTCGAAGAGATGCGCGCTCATAAAAGTTATTATGAGATCATCAACTTCCTCGTGGAAAAAGAATATATCTCTCATGAAAGCAAGGTTTCGGACATAAAAGAGATCGAATTCGAACTTTTTAAATTAAATCTGCAGACCTATCAGGATATCTATTTCTATACAAGAGAAAGAAAATTGAAAAAATTCATCTTTCACCTGCTGGAAAAGCTGGAAGTGGAGAATTTCAAGAATATCCTGAGGTCATGGACCTATAAAGAAAGGGATATTGACCTGGATGAGTATATCTATAAAGAAAGGATATGTTATGATATCCCGGCGGAAAAACTTCTGGCCAGTGATGACATAGAGGAATTCAGAAGCCAGGTGTCGCACACGCCTTTTTTCAGTGATATGACAGACGCCCTGGGAGATTATAAGAAAACGAACAGCCTTTTTTATCTGGAGATCGCTCTGGATAAAGGATATTATTCCCGGATATTCTCTTCCCTGGACCTTTTGACCGGCCGCGATCAGAAGATCGTGAAAAAGTTCATCGGGTTCGAGATCGATGTGCAGAATCTTATCCATCTGATCCGGTTCAAGAACTATTATGATCTCAATCCGGCCCTGGCCCTGAAGAACGTTATTTCATCCGGGTACAGGTTTTCCCAGGATTTCCTTTCCAGTTTCTACAGTTCGACAGAGTTGAAGTCTGATATCCTGGGGCTTTTTTCCGGGCTGCCGAAATTCATGGCCTCGGAATTCTCGAACAAGATCAAGACCGAGTTGAGCTTGAAGAACAAGATGATGCTCATCGAAGACCTGTTAATGCAGGTGTTGATGAACCAGGTGAGAAATACCCTGACCGGGTATCCTTTCACCATCGGGATCATTATTGTCTATCTCCTGCTGAAACACCTGGAGATCAAGAACATTATTTCCATATTGAATTTAAAGTATTATGAGTTGATATGAAAAATTCATAATTTTAATGTTTTGCGGAGGAAAATATGAAAAGATTCATAAACAGAATAATATTATTAATATCTATTATACTACTTGTATACGGAAACCTTTTTGCCGGCGCCAAGATCGTTATCACACGAGTTTGGTGTAATAATGACTATTATGGTGTTGATGGTTTTGAGATACAGAATGTCGGGGATTCTGCAACAAACATAAATGGCTGGGCCGTTGCAGACGGTGATGGAACTGATGCCCCTTTTACATCCTCAGATTTAACCATACAGCCGGGTGAGATCGCTATTATATTAAATACGGGTGGAGGCAATGAGAATGATGCTACAGGTATAGGCACCAATTATATCTGGGACCTTACTCAACTTTTTGGAGGTACAGTTACAACTACCGAATCTGTAGCTGTGGGATATGGCACATCCGGTAATGGTTTTTCTGGGCTAACTATATTTGATGCTTTGCTTTATAACGATGATGGCGTAACAGCTGATGATGATGCCGGGGCTGTTGTGACGGCAGGGCAGTGGAGTCCCGATGCGAGTGGCGCCAATCATTTTAATAAGAATCCAAACAATGTCATGATCAGAACTAATTTTGATTCTGATACTAAAATTGACTGGCAAAGTATGACAGCCGCAACCTATCCGGTGGGGTCTACTTTCTGGGGTTCAGTAGCCTTAAAGAAGGCAATATTCTATGGAACAAATGATAAATGTTATGTTCAGGTTTCAGATTTGGATCTGGCAGGTGGTTCGCAGAATATTAATGTTAAAAGTGATACAGATGGCACAGGTATTACCGTGACATTATACCTGAAATCAACCAGTATCTATACAGGCAGTTTCGGATTTTCTACTGTGGGCTCTGGCGGTGGCAAGATACAGATTTCCAACAATGATACGATAACAGTGACTTATACAGATTTAAAAGATCATGACGCCAATGCTGGCAATGATGATAAAATTCGAACCGGTGTCTGGTATCTATCCGTTCCTCCAAAAATATCAAATCCCCTGGCCACTCCTGATTTAGTTTTAAACGATGGCCTGACAACGACTTTATTGACCGCAAAAGTATCAAACAGAGGGGATGGGATAGGTAATGTGTATATGGATCTTTCTTCCATAAGTAATAGCGCCACACAGACCATGTATGATGATGCAACACACGGTGATCAGATTTCATCTGACGGTATATACAGTTATGAAACAACTGTCCCTGTTATTTCTTCAAAAGGAGAAAAGTCACTGCCTGTACGCGCGTATGAAAGCAATAATATAGTTTATGATACAGGTTCTATCACGCTGACAGTGGGAGGCATTGCTCAAAGTGTTATTATAAGTGAAGTAATGGTTAACGGTTCAGGGTCTAACGATGATGAATTTGTAGAACTTTATAATCCAACATCCTCTGCTGTCAATCTTCAGGGCTGGAAATTGGAAAGAAAAGGCTATACCGGAACACCAAATAATCTTTTGAATTCTTTCCCTAACAAGTCCATCCCGGCACACGGATTTTTCCTGATCGCTCCTCCGGAATATACCGGTTCAACAGCACCTGACGCCGATTACTCTACTGCTGAGCATATGTCAGGAGGTTCATATGGGGGAACGGTTGTTCTTTATAATAATAGCGGAATAGTGGTCGATAAATTGGGTTATAAAGGGACAGGAGGGACGACAGGAACCTGTGTTGATTTTGAAGGAGATCCTTATCCTGTTCCGCCCGGGCCTGCTCCCAATGGCGGAAGTTATGAAAGGAAGGCAAAAATTTCTTCCACTGACACCACCATGACAAATGGAGGTCTTGATGAATTGAAGGGAAATGGTTGGGATACAGATAGAAATGATCAGGATTTTATTATCAGAGCTTTATCAGAACCTCAGAATTCAACCAATACCAGTGAAACTCCCGGGGAAAAAATAAATATTACCTTATCCCAGGTTACCACATCTACAGGTTATCCAAAAAGCGCAAGGACGTTGATGGCCTTTAAATTAGACAATACATCCACAAGCAATATCAGCACTATAAGGATTCAGAACAAGGGAACTATGTTATCCAATGAAATTCTGCCTCTGCAAATATGGCGGGACGCTAATAAAGATGGTCTCTGGCAGGGAGGAACCGATGTTTATATCAACACTTCAACTTTTGCTAATGGTAAGTGGACTTTCAGCTCGCTGAATATTCCTTCGGGAACAAATTATGTACTTATGACAATATTCAGTAATACAGTACGCCATCAGAGAGCATTCAAAGGATTCATCAATATAGATGATATTGTAGGCGTGGATGGTGCTAAAAACATTGCTGCGGCTTCAAATCAATATTATCAGATCGCTTTTCGCATGGCTCCCTCTATCCAATCCCTGAAAACCAACATTGACAATGGAACAGCATCAGTAACCAATAATAATTCTGATACCTGGGATCTGACGGCAACATTGACGGAAAACTCTAATTCAGGTATCGTGGCAAGGCTGGACCTCAGCGCTCTGTATGGTGTGTCTAAAATAACAAATCTGATCAATTATGGAGGGAATTTATACGCCTTATCAAATTTGACTGTTCCCACTTCTTCCCCTTTAAGTAATCAACCGGTTATCCTTCGGGCTTATGATGCTTTTCAGGATGTTGTTACCATTCAGACGACATACATCACAGTAACGGGAAATGCGCCACCCCAGATAACATCTTTTATAGTTAATCCGACTACTGTTATGGCTGGCAATTCTGTTACTTTTGCTCTCAATGCTAATGATCCTGATGGATCTATTACATCCGCTGTTCTTAATCTGAGTACTATAGGTGGTTCAGCAGCTCAGGCCATGAACAGTGTTACCACCACTTCATGGACTTTGGGATATACCATACCTCAAACTATTTTAGAAGGAACTAATTCTATTCAGGTTACTGTCACTGATGATCTGGGAAGTTCAGCTATCGCTTTTGTTTCTCTCATCGTAACAGAATATAAAGTGGAATATTACTCGGACTTGAATGAAGCGCATCCCTATAATACCATTATCCCGGCTGATGTGACAAAAGTAAAATTTGTCAAACTATCGCAAGGGACAAAAATAACAATATACACAATATCTGGAAATAAAATAGATGAGTTAACGGCTACCGATGCAGAAGTGGAATGGCAGATACCGGACAAGCTGGTAGCCGGTGTGTATATTGCTTATTTAAAAGACGCCCAGGGGTATACGAAGACGGTCAAGATCATAAGGATTAAATGATTTTAATATAAGTGTTCAAGGAGTCGAGGGTCCAAGGGGTCAAGGATTATAGGCGGGGTTTTCAACCCCGCAAATGCATGCGGGACAGGAATGTCCCGGTTATCGGTAATTATATCTATAATGAAATTATGGAGGCGACAGTATGAAAAGGATATTATTTTTGTCATTTATTCTTTTATGCGTGACAGGGCTGTTGAAAGCCGTAGACCCCGGAACAAAATCCATGACGTTCTTGAATATCGCTCCCAATCCCAGAGCCTCGGCTTTAGGCGAAGGGTTTACCGCCCTTGCCGATGATGTATCGGCTGTTTATTTTAATCCGGCCGGGATCGCTAATTTGAAGAATACCCAGGTAGCCGCCAATGTCAATCTGTACATCGCCTCGATAAATTATTTTAACTTTCAGGCGGCTCACCCCTTTGGGTTCGGCACGCTGGGTGTCAACGCCTCTTTTGTGAGCTATGGCGATATTGATAATTATGAGAACGGGCAGCTTCTGGGAACCATTGCCCCTTCTGATGTACTGGCTTCTCTGGCTTACGGCTTGAAGATAACTGACAAATTCCAGGCCGGCTTGAGTCTGAAATATGTATCTGAAAAATTGACCGATACTTATTCCGGCAGCGCCTTCGGGATCGACCTGGGTCTTTTATACCTGGAGCTTTTCAAACATCTCAATGTCGGCCTGGTGGCGCAGAACATTGGCAGCGGGCCGCAGTTCAGTCAAGAGACCGGCAGTCTGCCGCTTACCATCAAGCTGGGAACGGTCTATACTTATCGATTGTACAGGGCTGTCGCCGGATTAAAGGATATCAATGTGCTGGTTGATTTTATCTTTCCCTCTGACGCGGATATGCAGACCCGATATGGACTGGAGGCCTGGTGGTATAATCTTGGCGGAGGGTTGCTGGATGCCGCTTTAAGAATAGGCGCCAAGTTCCCGACCGATTTTGATGTTGTTTCCAGTCTCACGTTCGGCGCCGGGATCAGGATGTTCAACACCCAGCTGGACTATGCGATGGTCAATTTCGGGGATCTGGGAATGACCCACCGCATCGGGGTGCTTTACCGGTTTGGTGATATTATGAAACCTTTTGAACCGCCGCCGTCAAAAGAAGAAGTGAAGGAAGAGAAAAAAGAAGAAAAACCTGTCGAAGAAGAAGAGGAAGAGATAGAAGAAGAGTTTGAATTTGAAGAAGAATAGTATAAAAGAATACAAAAATACCAATTGAGAATTCAGGATTAGGAAAAGAGATCCTTACTGATTGTTTAAAATAGAAAAATGAAAGCATATATAGGGACGTCCGGGTATAATTACTCCTCCTGGAATGAGAGATTCTATCCACAGAAGATGAATACAAAACAGATGTTCCAGTATTATTCAGAAAAATTCTCAACTGTTGAAATTAACTATACCTTCTATCATACTCCAAGGGAAACGACCCTGCATAACTGGTTCAAGGTTGCGCCACCTGATTTCAAGTATACGCTCAAGGTCCCGCGGAAGATCACGCATGTCAGGCGGTTGAAAGATTGCGAAGAATTGATCAAGGAATTTAATTCTCTGGCCCTGATCCTGAAAGAAAAGTGCGGAGTGATACTTTTCCAGATGCCTCCCTCTTTCAAGTTTAACAAAGAAAATTTCAAGAGGGTTGAACAGAGTTTTAAAAAATTGAATAAAAAATTGATCTATGCCATCGAATTCAGGCATAATTCCTGGTTTGATTCAGCAGAGATCAAAACCCTCTGTCGCAGGCACAGGGTCAGTTTTTGCGCGGTGTCAGCTCCGGGCATCAAATTTGAACCTGTTGAAACATCCGATCATTTTTATCTCAGGCTTCACGGCAGGGATAAGTGGTATGATCATGATTATTCGAAAAAAGAATTGCGGGAATATGCCGGGATCCTGGATCAATTTATAAAAAAGGGAAAGACGGTCTGGGTCTATTTTAACAATGATGTGCAGGCCAGGGCTCCCAAGAACGCCTTGCTTTTAAAGGAGTTGATGAAGGCATGATAAAATTCAGGAAAAGTACGCTTATCCTGTTCTGCTTGATATTTTATTTTGCCTGCCGTGTGCTTTCAGATGATACCCCGGGTGAAAAGGAATCAGCGCAGTTGACGCAGAAAAGGGAAATGATGATAAAGTATCAGATCAAGGCACGGGGGATCAAGGACAAACGTCTCCTCAAAGCCATGCAGAAGGTACAGCGTCATCTATTCGTTCCCAAATCTTTATGGGACCAGGCTTATAATGATTATCCTTTACCCATCGGCGAAGGCCAGACCATTTCGCAGCCCTATATCGTAGCGCTTATGACCGAGCTGTTAGAGCTGAAAGGAAAAGAAAAGGTGCTGGAGATCGGGACCGGGTCCGGGTATCAGGCCGCTGTCTTATCTGAACTGTGCAAAGAGGTATATACCATAGAGATCGTGCCGGCTCTGGCCAGAGCGTCAAAGAAACTTTTGAAAGAGATGGGTTATAAAAATGTTCATGTGTTCGAAGGGGACGGTTATCTCGGGCTTGAAAAACAGGCTCCTTTTGAAGGGATCATTGTCACCTGTGCTCCTCCTTATGTGCCCAAACCTTTAAAAGACCAGTTAAAGGAAGGGGGGCGGATGGTGATACCTGTGGGAGAGACCTATCAGGAGCTCAAGGTGTTAACAAAGCAAAAAGGAAAAATAAAAGAAAAATCCATAGTACCGGTGAGGTTCGTGCCTATGACAGGAAAATATATCGAGGGAAAGATCCAATTACCTAAACCTGTTCTGAAAGGGGACATGTCCGTTGAAGAGGCCATGTATAAAAGGCGGTCTGTCAGGGATTATACTGAAGAGTCATTGTCCCTTAAAGAAGTATCACAGCTTTTATGGGCTGCCGGAGGAGTCAATGTGGATGGCATAACAGGGGCTTCAAGAACAGCCCCTTCGGCCGGCGGGCTTTATCCTTATGATCTCTACCTGGTGGCTTTTAATGTAAAGGAACTGGAAAAAGGATTGTATGAATATGTGCCGGAAGAAAATATTCTGAGGCATGTAAAATCCGCTGACCTGAGAGCAAAAATAGTTCAGGTGACCTATTTTCAGGGTATGTTCAAGAAGGCAGCCGCCATGATCGTCTATGCCATGGACTATGCCAAAGTAGAAGCGCGTTACGGGAGTAGAGGAAAAACGAGATATGCGCATATGGATATCGGGCATTCAGCAGAGAATGTATACCTGCAATGCGAATCGCTGGGGATCGGGACGGTGGCTGTCGGATCCTTTGATGACAGGGCCATGGGAAAAGTTCTGGATATCGGAAAAGATATTGTGTATCTTCTGCCTCTGGGGAAGAAAAAATAGGAATTGGCCATGAAGCGAACAACCCTTCTTCTTGCTATCGTATTATTTTCAAGCACCCTTTTGTCGGAAAATATCCGTTACGCTCCCGCCATGTTCATTAAACCTTTTTTCAAGGGACTTGGCATGTACAGGGTGACGGAACAGGAATTAAAATTTTATTTGAATATTAAAGTAAAACAACCCATGGATATCGCTGTGACAAAATTGGAAACGCAGGAGATCTATACCCTCTCGAGTTACGCCACAGAAAGGGATCTGGGCCTGGTGGCGTATAATCCGAATCTGGCTTTTGTGTTTTTATATGGCCAGGAAAAATTCCATGAAAAGTTCAATGCTCCGTTAGGCATAGATGCCAGTGAAAACGGATCGGTCTGGGTGGCTGACTCGGAAAATAAAAGGATCGTGGTGTTATCCAATAACGGATATAAACTGGAATATAAAAAACATATTACCCTGGAAGGTAAACCTTTTGATATTACCCATGATCTTTCAGGACATCTCTATGTATCCCTGTACGACACTGACAGGGTGATGTTGTTGGAGGACGGCAAAGTAATAACACAGATCACGGATCATATTGAAAGGCCGAAAGGTCTCAAGTTCATTGATAAAAACGATCCCTATAATTATTTTAAATCAGATTTTCTGGCCCTGGTCAACCGGGACGGGGAACAGATCGTTACAATATCCGAAGGGACCATTAAACATCAGATTGATCTGAAAAAGTTTTTCCGGATACCGGTCAGGATCAATTTTATAAGCATCGATTATTTTTCCCATATCCTGGCGACGGATGAAGAGAACAGCTGCATCCATAAATTTGACAGGGATCTCAATTATATCGCTTCTTTCAATCATACCGAGGAGGACAGCTCCCTGTACAAAGTTCAGGGGATCGATGTTTATAAGAAATACGGGCAGCTCTTTATGGTGGAGAAGACAGGCGGGAGGTATTACTGGATGGGAATGGATGTCATTGAGTGGGAGGCTGAATATACCAATAAGGAATTGATCATCAAATATCGTTTTACTGACCCCGCTTTTTTCACTTTACATCTGTATTCCTCTGAAGGAGAGATGATCAGGACCGTGTTTGAGAAAAAAAGGCTGGATCAATGCCGGGGGTCAATAAAGCTTAAAATAGAGATAGAACCGGGAGAATATATCCTGAGAGGAAAAGTTGAACCCACTTATTCTTCCTATAAACGGTTTCAAAGAGAAATAAAACAGAAATTATTTGTGGATTAAAGTTTTTTCTTTTAATACGTATAGTTTAAACTGATCGAGACCACATGCGCATCATAGTTATAATCCGCAGCCTGAGAATAATCATTATTCGATTTTGTATTCACGAAAGCGTAGCTGGGATTCAGCGCAAAGTATTTGCTCAATTTAACGTAATAAGAGAGGCCGGCTGACAGGGATTCAACATATAATCGGGACCTGGTAAAGATACCGGAAGGTTCCTGAGACGGCCTGTTCTTATACCGTTTATGCAGAAAAGAGAACATGACCGATAGGGAATCTTCTTTGCCGAATAAAAAGCTGATGATGGGTTTTACCTGCCCGGTTGTGTAACTGAAAAAGTTTTCTTTATATTGAATGCTTGAGGGATCATATCCGAAGATATAGTTCTGGTTGGAGTCATTTATCTCTCCAATGAGATTCAAACCCAGAACCACATGGCCTGATTTTAACTGGGGCAAAAATGATATATAATGGTGAGTGGATTTTTGATCATCGGGCCCTGTATATCCGGTAACGCCAAGCACTTTTTTATTATCATAAAACGATAGGCTCAGGTCATACTCCAGTAAAAAGACCATGGAATTTATCAGACTTGAATTTTTATAAGAAAGGCTGAACCTGTGATTCTTGTAATCCTCTGCCGGTTCATCTTTGGTAAAGTCAGTCAGATACAGAGTGTACAGGTCAGAATAGTTGGGATACTTGTAGATCTGGAAATCATAGGCAAAGGAAAGAGAATCAGAATAAGCAAAGCTTGAGCCGAACGTGAACTTGTTCAGATCATACAGCCCCTCTCCCCATTCTTCATTTTTTCCAAATTTATTGAATTCCATCAGAAAGCCGACTTTTGGTTTAATAAAGATCTTGTCAGAGACCTTCCAGAGATGTTTGGCCATAAAATAATGGCTCTGGGCCCGTTCGGAAAAAGAGGCTTCCTGGCCTTCCACAATGCCCGGTCCATTATAGGTCAGCTGATAATAGGTGATAAGAGAATGTTTGTCAGCCAGGGGAAAGATCACAGCCAGGTCGGTTGTAATATCATTGATGAACTGCAGATCCCCTGCCGATACAATGGCTCCTTCTTCAATACCCAGATTGAACAGAAATTGGGCTTTTATGGGTAATATAAAGATCAGCGATATTAATAACCCCAGAACTAATTGTTTCATAACTTGTCCTCCGATGCTTAAATGTTGATATGCAGGTTCAAATACAGATGCAACAGCATGTAACTGTCAGGATAAAGGCTCATTCCGTAATCGAACAGAGATCCGGAAACCTGGATCTTGGAATAGATCTTTTTCCATGAAGGATAATATCCGATCAGAGCGGATACCTCTCTTCCTGAATCGCGTTGATAGGTGATGCCTGTGTAAAAACCAACATCCTGGTATACAGAAGAGATACCGGCCAGACTGCTGAGATCAAAGCCGAAATCATCGGCCATGCCGACAGCCGAGGTGTCCTGGTCCTGGGTGCTTTTCCAATTCAGGTCTATTTTACCATAAGTGTATTTGCTGCCTATAAAGAATTTAACGTTTCTTTCCAGGCTTTTTCCGAACGTTACAAAAGGCGATAATCCATAAACCTTGGCGCTGAAATCCTCTTCCGGCAGAAAAGTTAAACCCCAGAGATACCATCCTGAGATACCGGGTGTAACCTCGGGAAAACCGGATTCATCGTTGATCCGATAGCGCAGCTGACCGTTGCCCACGGTAAAGAGGTTCCATAGAATGGAAGTATGAATTTGAAACCGTCTGGATAAGAAATTGGGCACGGTATTTTCAATGTCATTATTAATTTCAATAAAAAGATTGTTAGGCTTGGTCGCCAGGTCCAGCGCGGTCTTATATAGGGTAGTCTCTATGTCCGCCCAAAGTGTTGTTGTAAACAATATAAGACTGATAACTACAATTACAAATCTTTTCATAATATTACTCCTTGCAAATTATTACAGATTCCGGACCAAGTGCCCTATGGGTATTACAAATTGCAGATTATAAGAAATCTTTTTAATCTGTAATACCCTACGGGTACTATGTCTGAAATTTGTAATTATTTTAGAACGCTTCCTGGATAATAACATAAATGATATCCGGAATGGTGACCACATCAATGGCGCCATGATTAAAACTGGCTGATTCCAGTATGATCTCTCCGCCGGTCGTGTTGAAAAGACTCAGTATATCATTGTTTGATTTGAAATACTGTTCTGACAGTATGGTGCCCTGATCATTTATGATATACATGCGGATGGTGATCTTTTCAGCCGCGGTCGTCATGCCCGGATCAGAATATAGCTGGAGTTCACCGGCTGTGGAAAGTTCCGTGGTGGACCCCACCAGGTTCATATTATCACTGTCAGCGTATCTCTGGACTCCGTTAAAAAAGTAATAATCATCAAATTCGTCTGTAGCCGGATTATACATGCCTCTCCAGAGGAGTGTATCCCCGGTTCCGCCGCCTTTTTTTGTGCCAAACGTCATGTCACGTTTGGTAAGATAGGTATTGTCGTCCAGGAAAAATTCACCCCATTTTCTCAGATCATCCGGCAGTTCATTATTATAGAACATTCTCAGTTCAAAATAATGAATACCGTCTACCCGTTTTGTCAGATTCAGGATCTGAAAGTTATCTGCTCCTGATTTTCTAAAGATCTGTTCCACCCGGACTGTGTTGCCATGAATATCCTTTACGGTACGTCCTGTGGAAAGATCCTCGTTCTTCAACCTGTTGGCAAACTGCTTGTTTTTCCACAGATTATTTTTCTCATCATCGATCTCGCTTTTTAATTGGCCCTTGGGATCTCCTTGCATCCCTTTAATGAATATGGGAATGCCCTGCATCATGTCATTTCTGTCCTGATCGTTCATCTCCCTGACATCCGTAAATTTGCCGTCGGCTCCGAGCGTGGCCACAAAACCGCCCTTGAGGGGTATTTCTGTTTTTAGCAGTTTGCTCAAGAAACTAAGCTCGCCTTCGCCCAAATAGATCTTGGTGACATCCCCCTGTTTGAGGACAAAGATCGTTCCCCTGACACCCACGACGGCTGTCGGGGTTTCAATGGATACTTTATCATCCTTCCCCAGTTTCTTGATCTGAGCCCATATCTTTCCAAAGTTTAATCCAAATACGGACTGTTTCTTTCCCGCTTCATCCGTTGCTTTTTTAAAGACAAATTCGCTGTTTTTGGCTATCCGTATCCTGGATTCATCGGTTAGAACGACCTGCGCTGACCCCTTTTCTCCGGTAATGATCTTGTCACCCACATAGACCATGCTGTTTAATGTGGCGGGTATTGATTTTCCCGAAGCCCGCACGATCTTTACATCCCCGAAAAGAAAATTGATCTTGCCCGTGGTAGAGGTCCGGGCCTGGGCCTGCGCCATAAACGCAAAGGCCAGTGTATAAATGATCAATAATGAGATTATTTTTTTCATAATACCCTCCTGAAGGCTCTCCCCTTTTAATGGTTAAGTTGTTATACCTTTAGTAATATATACCTTTTTTATTCCTACGTCAACCAAATTTGCAATATTTAAAATTGCCAGGAATAATAGAGCCGGATCCCTGCGATCCACATATATTTATACTGTGTGGTGCCATTCGGGTGAATAATATATTGAAGATCGGGAGAGAGATCAAAGAGCCTGAAAAGTCTTGTTCGAAAAAATATTTCAACAACCTCTTCTGCTGTTTTCTGGCCGAAACGTTTCAAATGACTGTATCCTGATCCAAAGCCAAAATACTTTTTCTGGCAGGTGATCCCGGCGGCCATATGCTGTTTGAAACTCCCGAATTCTTTGGCTGTTATAAAATGATCAGAAATAGTAATGTCAGGCGTTTTATAGGTGGTGACATCTTTTTCTGTTTTATTATATTTCGCAAAAAGTGAGATATCGCCCATCACTTTTCTCTCCGTCAATATCCCCCAGGACGGTGAAATTTTATGGACCGTTGTCGAATCAGCGTCAGCGAACCCGGCATTTATTGAGATATGCCAGGACGAAGTTAAATATTTTATTTCCACAGGCATGGTGTTACGAAGAAACAGATGCTTCGAAGCCAGACCGAACGTTAACCCGGTTTGAAGCGTAAGATGTTCTGTCAGGTAGAACAAAAAGAAGACTGAAGGGATGGAAGGGTATTGCATCTGATCTGTTCCATTCCCATGGAGGGAGAGACACTTCAAGAAATGGGTGGAGAAAAAGCCATTATTCTCATTGCCGGCAAAGGCCATCTGGAAAAATCCTCTGTGATCCAAAGTAAAATCAAGCGGATCAATCAGGCCGACGAAAAGAGCCGTTCTCTTTCCTTCATAGCCAAAATAGGCTTTATCAAGAGTGATCTCATCCGGGTCTGAAGCGATATCATTAGCCGGTGTCATGAGATAAACAGAGCCAAAATAACTTTTTCCGGAGGCCGAAGCAAAACGGAGGTGAAGATCAAGGTTCGTTCGTTTCGTGGGGATAATGGCTCCTAATCTCAACCGGTTGATGCCGGAGGCCAGGGATGAGGCGGTAGGATGATTCAGTTGTATGCCGCTGAAGATTTCCCCGTAAAAGTAAGCTTTTAGAACCGGCGGCAGCAATAAAAAAATGAATAAAGAAAATATTTTAATTCTTTTCATGATCATACTCCGTTATATATGGGATTTCATACAGGTATAAATGATTATTTAAGACAGTGGCAATTTCTACCAGTCCATTTTTATTAATATCACTGAAAGAAAAAGATCCTCGCCCTGTAATCCTTGATAATACTTTGCCGTTTGCCTTTATGATATAGATATAATTATCTCTGGCCGGGATGAGGATCTCCTGGAAACCATCATGATCAACATCCAGTAGTTTGATATCGACATAGGGTATCGGCCTGATTCGTAATTTTTTATTAGCCAGGATCTTCCCTTCCTTATTTAAAAGGTAATAAAATCCCCGGGTGTTTATGGCCATAATGCTTTCTTCTTTTCCTAATATTGTCCCGACAACAGAATGATTCAGAAAAGGTCCCTTGAGTTTAACTTTATACTTTTTATTGACTCTTCCGGAGGGATTCACCTGTATCATATCTCCCCTTCTTGTCAGGATATAAAGATTTTTTGATCTATCCAGAGACAGAGGGCTTATCGGGTTTATATTATTGACAGGGATAAAAAAGCAGGATTGTTTTTCCACAGAGATATAATAAAAGCCTTTCATCGTGCTGGCTATAATACTTTTTTCGTTATTTAAATTGGTGATAATCAGGCTGTTGATCCCGGGGTCTGCCTGAATGGGGAAAAAAGGTGTTTCACCCATCTTTTTTATATCAAGACTGTGTATGTACCCATCTTTATCTGTAAATACGATATCAGTAAAGCCATCCCGGTTCATATCAGCCAGAACAGGAAGAGAGGAGCCTGTCCGGGATAAAATATCGATCTGTTTGTGTAATTTCCCTTTAGTTGTATAGATTTGAAAAGCGGAAGGGAAGAAAGCGACAATAAAATTTCGCTTCGGGAATGATAGAACCTGAGGATAATGGATCATAGGGGAAGGGGTTTTCAAAGGCCAGCCATAGGAGACCTTCCCGTAGATATCAGCCACGGTTATTGTTTTATTTTTTGTTCCGATCACCATCTTGTCCTTTACCGAAGCATCAATATTTCTGATCTGGGGAGCTGAAATGATTTTACCGTTAAATGCCAGAGGCCATTTTGGCAACAACCTCACTTTATCTTTCGGATGGAGAAGGAAAAGATTCTCTTCCAATCCGCCGTTAGCCATTCTGATCGCTAAAATCCCTTTTGAATAGCCTGATACCATCCTTTTATAAAGATCCTTTCCCCTTAACAGATTTAATGTCTTCAGGCTGTTGTTCCAGTACCCATAGATATTGGCTTTGAGGCCATGCCCCTCAATATATGAAAAAGTGGTATCAGAACGCGCCAGAGTTTTTTCTGTCCTGTAAGAATCAATAAGATGTTTTAAGAGAGTCTGATTTTCACTCAGGATAAGATAATCATGGAATACCATATAATAGGGGAGATTGAGTTTTCCCTGAAATATCTGGACGAACAGCTTTAAAAGAAAGGGCAGATTGAACCGGTGGTATTTGTATCCCCTGTAATAAAATATCTCAGGGCGGGCCATATAATAGCTTTTAAACATTTTTTTGAACATGTTCTCCATTTTAGAGATGTTTTTTATCTTAAAGATAATTATTTTTCCAAGCAGATGTATGTTGGCTATC
>JAFGFC010000090.1 GCA_016931325.1 Spirochaetota bacterium
AAATTTTATTATATTATTTTATATTGATTCCGAATAAATTATCGTGCTTCCTTAAGGCTGTATTTTATGAACATTCCTTTACGAACAGATACGATCATACCACTTATTGTGGCACCCTACTGTCTCAGTCTCGGTATCACTGTTCTTTTTAGACTAAAGAACATTAAAGATAAAACGGAAAGCATCGTTTTCTTTCTCCTCTGCGTTGCGGCGGCCGCCTGGTCGATAGGTCCTTTTATTAACAATTACTACCGGCCTTACGGCTGGCTCACAGCTGTTTTTATCACCAATATCGCTATCCTCTATACGCTTCTCATCACCGATTGGAATCTGGTTAAAATCTTTCTCCCTTTAACTTTCATAAGCACTTTTAGCATCACTTTCTTTTTAATACGAGGGGACTGGAAAGATCCCTCATTCAACAATATATTTGCTCTTTTAATTTTTCCCCTCCTGATCTTCATGAACAGTATCGTTTATTCCTTCTATTTCAAACACAGAACGAAATTCCATTTAAGCATCGCTATTATGGCCACGTTCATGATCCTGGGGGGTTTTTATGATACCTTTAAGAGTATCAAGAACTGGCCTGAAATCCCGGCCGCTACCGTCGCCTGCTTTGGTTTTGTCATCGTAATCGGGTATCATCTTTTTGCCAGAGGGTATCTCCAGACCCAGGGTTGGCGGGATTATGCCAAAGAACTGGAACAAAAAGAAAAATTATTAAAAGAAAAATTCCAGATCCTTCATAAAGCCAACATTGATTCTGTTATTGTCCTTTCGCAGACCATCGAAGCCAAAGACCCCTATACGAGAGGTCACTGTCTGAGGGTACGGGAATTCGCCAAAGCCCTCGGCCAGGAATTCGGTTTTGACAAAGAAAGGCTTTTACTTCTTGAACTGGGGGCGCTATTGCATGACATCGGTAAGATCGGGATTCCGGGTGCTATCCTCAATAAAAACGGGAAACTGACAAAAGAAGAATTTGATGAAATAAAAAAACATCCTGATATCGGGGCTAATATCCTGAAACAAGTGGAATTTTTCAAGCCCATCATCCCCATGATAAGACATCATCATGAATTTTATAACGGGAAGGGATATCCGGCGGGTCTGGATGATAATAAAATACCCCTGGAGGCCAGGATCATGGCTGTCGGAGATGCTTTTGACGCCATGACCAGTGACCGTCCCTATAGAAAGGCCTTTAGTATTTCCAAAGCCCTTTCTATAGTGAAAGAGGTTTCCGGATCACAGCTCGACCCTGAAATAGTCAAGATCTTTATCTCGAAAAAGATCTACAGGCTTAAAACCAGAGTTACTCAAAAATTGAGTTTTGATTTCTAAGGATAAATTATGGAATATGTGTTGATCACACTGGGTGTTATTTCAGCCCTGGCCGGGCTGGCCGGCTGTATCATACCGGCTCTCCCTGGCCCCCCACTCAGCTTCCTGAGCCTGATGCTGTTACATTTTGCCAGGGATAGGATATTCTCTGCCGCCACCCTTGTGATTTTTGGAATCCTTACCCTGATCGTTACTGTTCTGGATTACCTTTTACCGGCTTTAAGCGCAAAGTGGTATGGGGTCTCCTCTTATGGGATATGGGGTTCACTCATAGGGATGGTCCTGGGAATACTGTTTTTACCGCCTGTCGGCATGGTGATAGGTATTTTTCTTGGCGCGACCATCGGTGAACTGGCTGCCGGCAAGGAGAAATCTCAAGCCCTTAAGGCAGGTTTTATCACGTTCATGGGCAATGTTGCCGGAATGGCCGTTAAACTTTCCCTGTCAATCGTGATGACATTTTATTTTATTCTTTATCTTTTTAAATGATCATGAATATACAATTATTCCTTTTTGATTATGGCGGTGTTATTGCTCCGGAGGGATTTCAGCTGGGCATTTTGAAACTTTCAGAAATGTTCTCTAAAAGCTATAAAAAAATGTATGATATCGCGGCCAGAGAAGCGGCTTTTGAAAGCGGTTACAGCGCCGGGAAGAGGAATGAAGAATATTACTGGAACCTGATCGCTAAACGTCTGGAACTGGACAGAGACCTTTATCCTCTGCGTTACCTCTATCTCGATAATTTTCAACCACGGAGTGAAATGATCCAGATCATCCAGAATCTTTCCCGACGTCACCGGCTGGGGATTTTTTCTGATCAGACCAACTGGATATTTGAACTTAATCAAAAGTATGATTTCTTCAAATATTTTCAACACAAGTTCATTTCCTACGACAGGGGATACACAAAGCGTGATGAAGAGTTCTATAAACTGCCGCTTGAAGAAACAAAACTGACTGCCGACAGGATACTCATTATTGACGATAAAAAAAGAGTTTTGAATATGGCTTCAAAATTGGGTTTTCAGACCTATCACTTTACCTCGATCAATTCTTTTAGAGAATTTATCACTGATCTGACCGAGCAATGATCCTTTCAGGAGGTTATGTATGGCAAAGAAAAGGTATAGAAAAGGCGATATTATCATAAAAGAAGGCACTTTCGGCAAAGAGATGTACGTGATCATTTCCGGCAAAGCCAGGGTCTTTAAAACTATTGATAAAAAAAAGTTCGAACTGTCTGAACTCGGGCCGGATGATTTCTTTGGAGAGATGAGCCTTTTTTTAAGCCTGCCCCGAACTGCCACAGTCCAGGCCATGGGACCCACAGAGGTTCTTGTCTGTGAAAAAGATGAATTCATCAGCGTGGTAAAGGCTGACCCGGAACTGGCCCAGCAGATCATATCGACCATGGCTAAGAGGCTGCACGAAGCTCATAATGTTATTATTCGCGTTGAAGGGGAGAAGAAAAGTTTAAAGATCATGCATGGCATAAAATAATCCAATCCCGTGTCAGACGCGGATATCCCACCCTATCAGCCATTCTCTCGGCGGTTGTTTGATCCCCTTTATCTCTTCATAATCCCGGTCAAAGCAATTTTTTATCTTGAAACCGATAGATGAATTTTGCCAGACATCTCTTTTCATGAACAGGTTGGTTAAAAAATAATCTCCTGCTTTTCGGGTCTTGAGCGTTCCATTAATGCTGGTTGAAATTTCGAAAGGCAGGATGAATTGCCATGTGAAGGATAGAAGGTTGCGGGTATAATTCAATCCATATTTTGAAACATAATCGGTCGTGGTTCGGGCGTAGACATAAGAGTCCCGCAGAATGATCTTCATGCGATCCATAAAATAATAAACGAATTCCGATTCCCATCCGTAAAAATCAATATAATTAATGTTTTCAGCCTGCCATTGATCCTTCCGCCACACCCAATCGATCAGGTTATATTCGTGCCTGTAAAAAAAGGTCTGCCTTACGATAAACCTTTTTTTATACCAGTCCGCCCCTGCCTCATAAGACATGTTCCTCTCGGCCTGTAAATTCTCATTGCCCTTATTCACGCTTGATTGGTAGTAAAGATCAGTAAAGGTGGGCATTCTATAAGAATAACCGGCCGCGCTTCTTAATTTGAGATTCTTCCCGGGCTCATAATAAACACCCAGAGAAGGGGAATAATAGGATCGAGAGCCGGGATAGGCGTCCCCCCTCAGCGACACATTCATTCCCCACTTTTTTCTCTTATATAAAATCTCGGTCCCCAGAGCATAATTATCTCTTCTATGCCTGTGAAGTGAAGAGCTGTCAATCCTTTCGTAATGACCACCCAGGACAAAAGAGATATCGAGATTTTGAAAGAGAGGCAATCCGAATGTAGACTGGATACCGTATTGCTTCACATTATGTATATTACGCGAAAAAGAAGGGTCTTCTTTATCCAGGATAAAATCATCAAAGGCATCATGATAATAAAGCCGGGTATCATGATACAGTGATTTGATATTTTTTTTAACATAAAATGAGAAGAATTGATCTTCTGTTCTCTCCCTGGAGGGATAATTTAATCCCGGTGTGTAAAAATCAAAGGCTCCAAAATCTTTGATTCCCCATCCATAACTCAGATGAGCGTATTCTTCCTTATTAAAATAATATAACGATGAGACACGGCCTGTGACAATATCAAAATCCGTATCATAGCGAAACCCGTCTGATCTTTGTCTGGACAGATTGACCATAAGACCGTAATCACCGGGAGTGCGCGAAGCCCCGGCTGAAATATTCTGACTGTTGAAACTTCCGTATCCACAGGAAAAATGAAGGTTCCTGTCGTTATTTTTTTTAGTAATAAGGTTAATGGTACCGCCGAATCCCCCACTCCCGTACAGGGAAGAACTATGGCCCGGCATGACCTCTATCCTTTCGATATCATCCAGGGTCAACGGAATATTTAAATTATGGTGTCCGGTTTGAGGATTATTAAAAACAACGCCGTCGATTAACACAAGGGACTGCTCAAAGCTGCTCCCCCGTATGGATATATCCGACTGAACCGCCTGATGACGGGACATAACATCAACAAGGCCAAAATGGTCAAGGGCCTCTTCGACGCTCTCATAACCATTTTTATGAATATCTTCTTTTGTCAGTATTATAACATTTCTTGTCGTGAGATGTTTCTCTTCCGGCGAGAGCGTATCGCTGACAATGATATCTTCCAGAGACAGAGTATCGGCATAAACGCTCAACGAAACAGAGAGCAAACAAATAAATAAAAAAGCCCGCATCAGGAATTTAATCTAACATCCTGATTTTAATTGTCAAACAGAGTTTTTCGACTTGATTTCAAGATCAGATCCATTAATTTACATCCATGAAAGAAGTAGAAAATTATTTTTCATGTTTTGAGACCAATAAAATCGACAGAGATAATTTTCTTTCCTATTATTTTAAAAATCCCGTTCAAATCCTTACAATTGAAAAAAAAGATCAGGTGAGTGATTTCTTTTCAAAGCTGGAAAAATTAGCCCGCGATCACTTTATCTTCTGTTTTTTCAGTTATGAACTGGGGTATTTATTTGAGAATAGATTCAAATACAAAAAATTAAATTCCTTTCCCTATGCCGTGGCCTGTGTTTATGGCAAGGCCTGTATTTACGATCATTTAAAGGACCGATTTATACAGGACAGCCTTGCTCTCCCGCAAAAACAGGAATACAGTATAAAGAACCTGAGGTTGAATACGAATGAATCAGAATACAGGGCGGCCATCCATCAAATAAAGCATTATATCCGTCAGGGAGATATCTATCAGGCCAACTACACGATCAAATATAAATTTGATTTTTTCGGTTCGCCTTTCGGATTATACCTTGATCTGAAAAATAAACAGAAAGTGGCTTTTAATGTTTTTGCCCGTCTGGGTGATTATCATATCCTTTCCATCTCTCCTGAACTGTTCTTTCGGAAGAACAAGGACAGTCTCCGTGTCAAACCCATGAAGGGGACCATGAAACGGGGCATGAATTGTGAAGAAGATGATAATAATCGGCTCTTTCTCTCGCAGGACAAGAAAAATCAAAGCGAGAATCTGATGATCGTGGACCTTTTAAGAAATGATCTGGGCAAAATATCCTGTTTTAAGACAGTACAGGTAAAAGACCTGTTTCAAATAGAACAATTTAATACACTTTTTCAGATGACTTCAACCATACAGAGCCGGCTGTATCCCGGAATATCTCCTTGCCGGTTATTACAAAGCCTCTTTCCTTCCGGTTCAGTAACAGGGGCACCTAAAATACGCAGTATGGAGATCATTCAAGAGATGGAAAAAGAAGGAAGAGGTATCTATACCGGCGCTTTGGGATTTTTTGAGCCCGGGGGAAAGGCCCTGTTCAATGTCGCCATCAGGACTATTGTGATCCATGACAATAAAGGCGAGATGGGGATAGGCGGAGGGATCGTTCATGACTCTGTCCCGGAGGAAGAATTTCAGGAGTGCAAACTCAAGGCCAAATTCCTGATCGATAAAGCCTTATCTTTTGAATTGATCGAGACATTATTATTCGATAAACATTATAAATACCTTGATCTTCATTTCAAAAGACTGAAACAGTCAGCCGGATATTTTGATTTGAAATATTCGCCTTCTTCTTTGCTGAAAGAATTGAACAGGATCCGCCCTGTTTTAAAAAATGGAAAATACAAAATAAGGATCTTGCTGTATCGGTCCGGAAATTTTAATATCCAGTATAGCAGGATAAAGGATGCTTTCCATGATCATCGAATCACGATCTCATCTAAAAGAACAGATCCTGCTGATATCTATCTTTATCACAAAACAACAAACCGTGAATTATACGACAGCGAGAATAGAAAAGCAAAAAAATCCGGTTATTTTGACGCGATCTTTTTTAATGACAGAGAAGAATTGACAGAAGGAGCGATCTGCAATGTCTATATGAAAAAAGACGGGGTCTATTACACTCCCCCTGTAAAGTGTGGTTTACTGAACGGTATTATACGCCAGGTCATGTTAAAAAAACACGCTATCCGTGAAAGGATCATTACCCGGCAGGAGTTTGAAAAATCTGATTCGATCTATATATCAAATTCGATCATTGGTTTTAAGAAAGCCCGACTGGAAAATAAATTGCCAAACCCCTCTCCAATATTATATTCATAACATGAAAACTATCCTGTTGGATTTCAATGATCTGAAACTAAAAGCCCGGCTTTTTAACACAGAAATAGCGAAAAAGTTCTACGAAAATCTACCCTATCATGTAAAGCTGATTTCCTGGGGAGAAGAGTTATACGGTCCTATCGGGCATGATCTGGGCCAGGAAAATCCTGTCCCGGTCATCCCTCCGGGCGGTATCGCTTACTCCAGGCAGGGCACTTATATCTGTATCTTCTTTGGCCAGACGCCCGCATGGCCTGTTGACCATATAGGGAACATCACGGGTGATGGCTGGAAAAAATTGACCGGGAAAAATATTCCCAGCGTCATAATCTCTAAAAAAGAATAAATCTTTTTTCTTATTTACCGCTATACCTCATCATAGCCTTTTATCAATAAAAACCTTTCCTCATTTTTATCCTCCGGTGTATAATCTATAAAATGGCAGAGATACAAAAGGGGGTAAAAAATGAAAGGGAAAGCCGTATTGATTTTTATATTTTTTTTCTGTTTTAGCACAGTATCGTTTGCTTTCGATTATATCACGAATAAAAATTTTATTGCCTATACACCCATCCCTCAACCGGCCAAAGAAGTCGCTGTCACTGATCCTGATTTCAATACAACATTCTATCGCGTTTCGGACGCCAACCTTGACGGAGTGGGAGACAGGATGGCCATGGTCGTTTACAGCCGATGGTCCCCTCTCTCCTCAGGGCAGGATTATCTATATCTTCAAAGGGCCGTGGGAAATCCGGATGCCTTGATCTATTCCGCTCAGGATCATTCCCTGATCAAGATCCTCCCGGAATATATCACGATCGACGGTGTTCCCAACCAGTTCTTTATCTCCATGGAAAGCGCGGAGATCAGATGGGATTATACGGGGGATCATCCTCACCGGTTCTATTATGTGAGCGGTATGAAATTCTATCAGTATGACGTCCTATCCGATACCGCTCATCTGATCCACGATTTCTCCAATGAGTTCCCCACGGCCGTCAAGATCCACAATGATGTTGAAGGTGATTCTTCCTCTGATTCGCGGTACTGGGTCTGGATGGTAAAAGGCCCTTATAACGGCAGTCACTTCCCTCTTCTGGCTATTATTACATATGATAAGGAAACAGACCAGATCCTGGGCGTGATGGATCTGGCCAAATACCAGGCCAATGGTGGACATTACAGTTCCCTGCCTACACCTAATATGGTCGATATTTCCCCCTCCGGCAGAAAAGTGGTCTGTTTGTGGGGAAGATGCTGGGGTGATGCGGCCTATGGCGAACGATATCTTGATATCGGGACTGTTTTCGATGGACCGCATGCCTGGGACCTTGATTTTACAGGGCCTGTCAAAGTGAGTATTGACGAGACCCATTCAGGCTGGGCCTGGGGGTATGACGGAAGCGAATTATTCGTTTCCCAGAACAACAGGCAGGACTGGATCGAAGCCCGGAACATTGATACAGGTGAAATTATTCAGATCTTGCAGCATGGCGATCTGGGCTGGGGTAATGGCTTTCATTTTGCCAGAATGCCCCAAAGTAAGCCCGGTTGGGTTTTGATGTCCACCTATAAATCAGGAGCCAATTCTGACTGGGGTGATAATCAGCTCCTTATGCTTGAAATAAAACCCGCGGCTGAAAATCCCAAGGTCTGGCGCCTGGGACATACACATAATAATTATGATGAATACTATGCGGAAGGTTTTGCAGCCATGTCCCAATACGGGGATAAACTATGGTGGGGAGCCAAATGGCCGGGTCAGAACAATATTGAAGCCTATGAAATGGTTTTACCCCCCACCTGGTGGGAAGATCTGTCAGGGGGGCTCGTGCCTGCGCTCTATTCTCCTGTTGATATAACGATAAATACAAACCGCCCTTCTTTTTACTGGTCTGATGAATCAGACAGAGGAGCCACAAAATACTGGATACAATTATCAGAAAGCTCTGATTTTAGCTCTGTAATAATAAATAATACAAATATCGTTGTGACCAATTTTTCTGCCAGTATCATACTCTCTGATAATACGTATTATTGGCGTGTCCAGGCCATGGCTTCCAATACGTGGCGGGGATGGTCCGCCATCAGGCAATTCAACATCAATACCGGTTCGATTCCACCGGATTCTGCGCCGGTGATCTTTTATTCTGACCTGGAAAATGGCCCCAGCACAGGGGGCGAGGACAATAAAGGAGCGTTTGTAACGATCTTTGGGAAAAACTTTGGCCCATCACGCGGCTCATCGTATATTACGGTCGGGGGTGGACAGGTCGACAACTACCGCGTCTGGACGGATACAAAAGTCAGCTTTCAACTGGGGAACGCGGCTTCCAGCGGTGATATCATTATTTTTACATCTCAGGGCAATTCAAATCCTGTTCCCTTTACCATTAGAAGCTGTGATATTTATTTTGTTGCCACTAACGGGAATGACGGGGGAGATGGTTCTTTTCCCAATCCCTGGCGACATTTATCGCATGCCCGTTCGGTGATGAGTGGAGGTGACATTCTCTACATTAAAGGAGGCACTTGGACAACTGCCGGAGAGAATTCCAGCGGTAAACTCTTTTATGTCAGCGGTTCTTACCCCTGGGGAGGAAATGGATCTGATGGGAATCCTCACTGTTTAGTAGGTTATCCCGGTGAAGAAATAATTCTTCAGGCGAATTCTGATGGGGAAAGTATTATTAATTATGTTGGTTCTGATGATCAGTGCGCAATCAATTCTCATATTGTATTTGCCAACTTTACTGTTGATTGTAATCAATATGAATCCGGTATTGGATGGCGTGGACGCCGGAATGACGCCAGCCCCACTTATAGAGTAAGGGATATCCGTTTTGTTAATATTGAAGTAAAAGATTATCTAAATACTGGTCATATGGGCGGAACAGCCCTTATTGAATTTGGAGCTGACGGACCTCTTGATGATGTAAAAGTATTAGGCTGCAAAGTTCATGACATGGATTCCAGCAGCCGTCTGGACCACGGGATATATGTAGCGGCCGGCGGTAATAATTATGAGATCGCCTGGAATACGGTTCATAATATAAAAAGAGTTGTCTCTGCCGGAGGAGACGGCAATGCCGGCTTTGGCATTCAGACCTATCGCGGAAGCTCCAGTCATTATGCTGATCTGAATAATCTTAAACTCCATGATAACCTTGTCTATGAATGCCCTTCGCGTGGAGGGATCAACCTCTCGGACTATACCAAAGATTCACAGATTTATAACAATATCGTATATAACTGCGGTTATGACGGGAACGAAGAAGGTTATGGGCTCCGCATCTCTGTTGATGCCGGTGCTCCGGGAACAGGCACACATTATATTTATAACAATACATTTTATAACTGCGGCGAAGCGAATTCCGCGAATGACTCATCCATTATAGGATTCTTTACCGGAGATGCTCAACACGTCTATTTAAGAAATAATATTTTTCATGCGGTGGCCAATCAGAATTACGCTTATAATGCTCTGGACCCTGCCCTTTATACTACTTCGGATAACCTCTGGTATGGAAATGGTAATGCGCCTTCATGGGCCAGTGGCCAGATCAATTCTGATCCTCAACTCGAAGATATCAACAATTATAATTTTCACCTTGCTTCTGACAGCCCTTGCAGGGACAGCGGTTATGATACCACATCCATGGTACCCAGGGATAAAGATGGCGTGACAAGGCCGCAAAATACCCTGGTGGATATAGGCGCGTATGAATACGCAGGATCATCTACACCGGTTTTAACGGCTCCTAACCTGATCTCCCCTCTTCATGATATATGGACCAATCATAATACTCCGGTGTTTGACTGGAGTGATGTAACCGGCGCCGAACAATATAATATTCAGATAGCCAGTGATCCCGGGTTTACTGCATTACAGATAAATGCGACAAATACTGTCTCTGATTTTATACCTTCTGTTCCTCTCAATGACGGCACAAACTACTGGAAGGTAAGAGCCTACAGTACAAGCGTTGGATTCGGTCCTTTCAGCAGCACAAGGATCATAAAGATCAACACAACCGTCCCCTCTCCTCCCGCAACTCCAGGTTGGATCAATGCTCAGGCTATTTCAGATTGTCAGATAGATCTGATATGGCAAAATATTGATAACGAGACAGCTTTTACATTATTCAGGAATGCAGTTAATCAAAGCAACACGGCTAATCGTGTAACAGGTACAAGTGTTAATATAACAAATTACAGTGATACAGGCCTGACTCCTCTGACAAAATATTATTACTGGATCAAAGCCTACAATTCCGCGGGTCATTCCGGATTTTCCAGTGTGGCGTCAAACACGACTCTGGTTCCTTCCCTTACAGTTACTGTATTCAGTGATGATTTCAGCACAGATAAGAACTGGACGGGTTATGGTTCACCGGCTCAGTGGGAACGAGGTCCAGCAACCAGCGGTGGCGGTGAATATGGAAACGAAGATCCGAGTTTAGACCATACATTATCAGCTGATAACTATGTAGCCGGGAATCATATAGGTGGTGATTATGATAACAATATAGCTGATACATACTGGCTGACATCACCCGTCATAGATTGCTCGTATCATGATAATGTTCAATTATCCTTCTATCGATACTTGAATGTTGAGCAGTCTGCGTATGATCATGTGTATCTTTCTGTATTCAATGGCTCAATCTGGGTCGTTATATGGAGTAATACCGGAAATATCACGGACTCCGACTGGGTATATCAGAGCTTTGATATTTCCGCTTATGCAGACAATAATTCTCTTTTCCAGGTACGGTTCGGTATGGGGACAACCGATGTTGGCTGGAGATACAGCGGTTGGAACCTTGATGATATTGTTATTTCAGGCAATACATCTTCATCAACACTGGGGGCACCTGTCCTTTTAACGCCGGCTGATGATATCTGGACAAATTCGGGTATTATTGTATTTGACTGGTCAGATGTGATGCTGGCTGAAAAATATAATATCCAGATATCTGATGATAATAGTTTTGCCACTCTGCTTTTAAATGTGACCAATCTCGATTCAAACTACACTGTTAGTAATTCTCATGGAGGGACCAACTACTGGAGGGTCAGAGCTTTTAAAGAGAGCACCGGATTTGGTCCATTCAGTGAAGTAAGGAATCTTAAAATTCGAAAAGGATCGGATACGATCCTGTCAAATCAGGATATCTCAATTCTTCCTGAGGGAGTTTCAAAATCATACCCTAATCCCGTATCAAGAATTCAGATCATGACCTTTGAATACGGCTATAACGTGAATAAGATAAGGGATAAGATCGATCTTACAATTTACAATCTATCAGGCCATATCGTTTTTTCTGAAACCTATTCGCCGGGCGAAGCAAAAATAACCTGGGATTTGAAAACCGAAAGAAATTACAAAGCCGCCTGCGGTTTATACCTTTACAGAATCACAGTAATATACACTGACGGCTCAAAGATCACAACCGACTATAATAAATTTGTCATTATTAAGTAAGGAGGTTTTTGATATGAAAATCATCATAATCATAATTCAAATTCTTCTACTCGGCTTGAATCTGTTTGCAACCGGTGAAACCAGCGGAAGTATCTTTGCCATCAATCCCATGCCGGTGTCCGCTGGATTCAATCTTCTCAGTTATGCTCAGGCCACACCTCTGGAAAGCGTAGTCTATAACCCTGCCTATACGGTCTCCAAAGATCATCATCTGGGTCTGTCATATGAAAAAATGCCGCTTGATATGCATTACGGTTCTTTTGTTTATATTGCGCCATCCACTTTTGGTGAATCGACGGGTATGGGGATATTGTTAAAATATTATAACAGCGGCCGTATTATAAAGATGAATGAAAGTGGCGAGGAAATGGGCGATTTCAATGTTAATGATCTGATGGGATCTCTTTCAATGGGTTTCCACATGAGTAAAAGTTTACAGGTCGGTATCCGTATGAACATTATCCATGAAACACTGGATTATCAAAAAGAGACCGCTTACAACATGGATATCGGTGCCGGCTGGGATATGTCTCTTTTCAATGCTCAAAAAATGCAGGCCGGTATCGTTCTTCTAAACATCGGTACCAGGATGTGGGATGAGAGGCAATCTCTGGGGCTGGCCGGTGGTATTGTGCTGAATTATCCCTTTGGGATCTCGGTTCTGGAATACGGTATAGCCACCATATTTCGCTCAGGAATGGATTATGAAGTCGGTCCTTCGATCAGATACTCTTTGAAGATCAGGACCTCCTTTAACAAGTTCTATTTATTCAAGATCGGAGGAGGTTATTCTTATGGCCGCAGCATAGATAAGAATGGTTTCTTAACCGGATTAAAAACAGGGGCTTTCTTAGAAACGCCCTGGAACATTGCCCTGGGATATGAAATGGTCTTTTATCCCTGGGGAAATAGCAATAAATTTTATCTGGGCTATCGAAGTGGATTTAAAGATCTTGTCAATTAAAAAGGAAAAGAAAATGAAAAAAGGACTATTATTTTCTGCTACTCTCCTGTTTATATTATTACAGTCCCATGCTCAGACTGCAACTTTTTATGTTGATGGCTCAAGGCCTGATGACACGGGTGATGGTACTTCTTGGGCTATGGCGAAACGATATATTCAATCAGGCGTGGCATTATTGTCCGGTGGAGATACCCTTATCATACGGGATGGGCTTTATACTGGACCGAACAATATGTTAAGTACAGGTCAAAGTGGGAGTGTTGATCTGCCCTCAGGAAATAATATAGTCGGTTATACGATCATCAGAGGCGAGAATTATCTGGGTGTTATTATCGACGGTCAGCAGATATGGCCGCCTCTTTACATCGACAATGAAGCATATATCCATTTTGAAAATCTGCATCTGAGATACAGTGGCAGTAATTTTGCTGCCAATTTCTTTGCCGCGAACTGTCATCATATTAAAGTCATCCGGTGCGCTTCAGAAGAATCCTGGAATCAGCATTTCAGGTTCAGATATTCTCATCACTGCTTGTTTGAAGAATGCATCACATGGGGAAGCGGATCCTATTCATTTATCTTTGGCGGATCATTCGGGGATTATACGACATCACAATATAATGTGGCCAGAAGATGCGTATCGAGAAGGGACGGACATACCGGCCGGCCGGGAGGGAATCAATACGGATCGTTCGTCACTTACTGGGCTGACCATACCTATTATCAGAATTGTATCTCTGTGGATGGGATCAACATCGAAGTGGGAGATCCGAATTATCCCATGGGGTCAAGCGCTGTTTTTTATACAGCTAACGGCAGCTCTCACTATTATGCTTACGGATGTATTACCCTAAATGACGAAGGAATGATCGCTCTGTTCGAAAGCAGCGCCTCACCCGTCAGATTAAGAAACAATGCTGCCTGGATGGCATCGAGCAGTCGAGGAATTTATTTCAGGGGAGGGAACGATGTTGTTTTTGAAAATAATCTTTTCGGACATCTATCTGAATATGGCATACGGGAGATGCCTGATGGGACACTGCTTCAAAATGCCAGGAATAATATTATTTACGGGGTGAGCGGTCAGGCTTTTTCCAGCATCCAGGGAAGCCATTCTTATAATGTATTATACAATAATACGATCAATTATTCAGAAACCACTCCGGGCACTGGTGAAGTCACCAATATCAACCCCTTATCCAACGGACTCTTATATCTTCCCAGGATCGAGCAGGGCTCTGCTCTGGAAGCAATTGGTGAAGGTGGCTCATGCTGCGGCCCCATGATATTGAAAAAAATAGGTGTCTCAGGGACATTGTATGGAGAAGAAGGTTGGGACACAGTAACGGATGATGATCTCTGGCCATGGGAGAATGAAGACATTATAAGAGAAAAAATGAGATCATACATTCAACATGGCGTTGATGGGACAAGAGGATACTGTGTTGACGGACAGACTTTAACCCGATATATATGGGAGTTTCTGGGGAATCCCCTGCCGGCACAGTTCTCCATTTCCAACAATCCTTCAACGGTCAATTCCAATCAAACAAGCAATCTCGCTTTTATTCCATTTGCAATAAAAGTATATCCTAACCCTGTCTCAAGGAAGAAAATATTAACTGTACAATATTCTTATGATCCCTGTAAGGCCATCAGAGATATAAAACTGTCGATCTATACTATACAGGGCCATACAGTTCTTGAAAAATCGTTCAGAGATCAACCTATAATCCATTGGGACTTTAAAACTGCTTTCAACAAATTAGTAGCTCCCGGATTATATCTTTTTAAAATATCACTCGAATATTCTGATGGATTGGAACAAAGTACTGATTTTAATAAAGTTGTAATACTCGAATAAAATTCTTATATGTAAAAATACTTGATTACTATTTGAATTTTTATTATTATTGGTCGTAAGCAACCATTATGCTGGATTTAAAAAAATTAAAATATATTTTATTTTCATTACTTTTTCTCACGAACTTTTTAAATGCTCAAACTCTTGTCTTTTATGTGGATGATGATATTGGCAATGACGGTTTTCCCGGCAGTTATACTCTGCCTTTCCTCACCATTGAAAAAGCCGCCAATGCCATGGCTACCAATGTGACATTCGCCTCCTGTTATATCTATCCGGGAACGTATAACGAGCAGGTTTGTATCTTTTCCAACAGGAACTCCGGGTACATGGTCTTTACGGCGCTGTCAAACAAACAGCCGGTTCTCACCGGATCCTCTACCACCAATCATGGTTTTTATATTACAAACACCAGCCGGATCATCATAGAGAGCCTGACCATTACAAAATTCAGCCAGGGTGTCTTCATTAACGTTTCAACCAATAATTATATTAAACAGAATATAATTTTTTCCAACAGGGGACACGGTATCTATGTTCTGGGCGGAGTTAAAAATCATATGCAATACAACAAGATCAGGCATAATGATTTTATGGGCATGAGAATATCATGGAACAGCCTGAGCAATTATATTACACATAACTCTCTGCTTTCCAATGGGGATTCCGGTATAGAACTGTATGGAGATTCTTCACGGGGATCCCATGTTCTGACCAACCATATCTATGATCAAGCCAGAGGTATACGTTTTATTGACAGTGATTTTAATATCATCCGATCCAATTATATTCATCATGTCGTTCTGGATGGTATATCCATGGACGGGAGCGCTGAATATAATGATATCAATAATAATATATTGTATTCCAATGAAGACTCGGGTGTCGGTATTTATCATGATAATGTGGAACACAATTATATCTCAAATAATACTATCTGGGGTGTAAGTGACGGCGGGGGTATTCTCCTGCAGGATGGTGATAACAATATCATCAAATCCAATCTGATATTTCATAATACCAATGGAATTGTACTGTACGGCGGGGCCAGATCCAATATATGCATGAACAATGTCATCTATGAGAATAGAGATGACGGCATCCGGCTGAGTGTTGATGACACAGAGAATAATTCGATTATTAACAATACCATCTGTGGTCCTTTGCAGAAAATGGGTATCAATATCAGTTCGGGTGATAATAATATCATAAAATATAACACTATTTTTAATCATATCAATGTGGGAATTTATATCCAGGGTTCGGCCAGCAATAATTATATCATGAAAAATTCCTGCTATTCTAATAATACAAGCGGGATCCATGCTGCCGGATCGGCGGAAAAAAATTATATCCTGACCAATTATATCTGGGGGACCAATCAAAACACAGGTATTTATTTTTATAATTCTTATTATAACCTTATAATTTCTAATCATGTTTATCATAATAAAGACACAGGTATTAATGTTTCAGGTTCTTCATCCAACAATTATTTTATAAACAATTTTATTTCTTCCAATAACTATGAAGGTATTGGTTTTGTTGAAAATTCTAAAAATAATTATGTTTTGAGCAATAGAATCGGCGGTAAGAATCAGGATTATGGAATTTATTTGTATTCCGGCAATGGTCAAAAGGTATATCGGAATTTAATCTACAATATTGAAAATTACTGTATTCGTATAAGAGAATGTACTAATATAAAAATTATAAATAATACTATTTTTCACAGCCTGAATAATCACGGCGTATCCTGGGAGAACACATCCAGCGGCACCATGTTTAATAATATTATTTTATCAAATGGTAATGGTGATGACTATGGCCTTTCCCGGACATCAACGGGAGTGGTCCATGTGGCTTTTAATAATTTTTTTGGAAACAATAACGGTCCAACCAATGGCGGTTTCATCTGGGGCAGCGGGAATATCTTCTCTGATCCTCTGCTTGATATAAATACATTAATTATTGCTTTGTCCAACAGTCCCGCTGTGGATAGTGCAACTAATATACCCGGTGTCTCGGATTTCATCAAAGGTCTGGGACCGGATATGGGCTGGAAAGAATCTCCTTTTACAGGGCCCTATGGTGGCCCTTATTATGTGGATAATGATATAGGATCCAACACTTATCCTGGAACATTCAGCCAGCCCTTCAGGACAATACAAAAAGCGGCTGAAAAAATGAGCATGGGTGTTACCATTTCCAGTTGTTATATTTATCCAGGAATTTATTCGAATCAGGTTAGTATATCCTCCAATAAGAACTCTGGATTTATGGTCTTTGCTTCGATAAGCAACAGTAATTATGCTGTTATGAAAGGTGTTTCACAAAATTATGGCTTTTATATTACCAATGCCAGCAGAATCATTATCCAGGATCTTTATATAGCAAAATACTCTAATGGTATTGCCTTGGCCGGCTCATCCACCAATAATTTTATTATAAAAAATACGATATTTTCAAATTCATTATATGGAGTCTATATAAAATCGGATTCTGCAGATAAAAATTATATCCTTACAAATGATATTCAAAATAATCAATCTGGTGTTTATTTACGAGATGGTGATAATAATATAATCCAGATAAATAATATTTATGATAACTCGAATGGTATTTACCTATTCGGAACCGCTATGAATAATCTGATCCTGTTAAATAACATATATACTAATGCTCTAGCTGGCATCAACATTAACAGTGATGATGCTGATTTTAATTATTTATACGGTAACCGTATTATAAACAATTCAGGTGGTATTCTTTTTTCTGATGGAGACTTCAATGTGATAAGATCCAATACGTTTTCAAGCAACAGGTACAATGGTATTCATTTCTTGGGTACTGTGGAAAATAATGGCATCATGAAAAATGAGTTTTACAAAAATAATCAAAATAGTATATGGGTGGATTCTTTTGCCGCTGTAAATAATCAATTTGAGACCAATCATTTCTCGTATAATAACTTTGGCCTTAGAATATCAGACGGAAAAAGAAATATTGCTCGATCGAATTATATCCATAATAACAATTATTACGGTATCCGTGTTACAGGATTGGCAACTACAAATTTTATCACAAAAAATATGATCTGGTCCAATGACTTTCAGGGTATTTTAATGAACGGGGCCGAGGCTGATAATAATTATATATCCAGCAATATTATAGGTGGTATAAATCAAAATAATGGAATCGTTATAGAAGATGCGACCCATTGCAAGATCTACAGAAATCTAATCGCAAGCCAGAATAGCAATGGCATCGTTTTAAGTCAAACAGCCAGCAATATAAGGATAATCAATAATACGATCCTGAAATGCATCAACGGCCATGGATTATTATGGAATACAACCACTTCAGGGACTATGTTGAACAATATTATTTTATCAAATGGGGATTATGGAATTCTATCATCTTCATCAGGGTCTGTCCACTACGCTTATAACTGTATTTCTGGCAATAACAGCGGCCCCACGAATGGCAACCTGATTGATGGCGGCGCTAACCTTTATCAGGATCCTTTGATCGATACCCTGTATTCTTTTTCCATCATGGCTTCTAACAGCCCGGCCATTGACAGCGGAACCAATGTACCGGGTATTACAGAAGGTTTTCAGGGCACAGCTCCGGATATGGGCTGGAGAGAAGGGGTTTATGATATTCTGGCCCCGTTTGTTTTTCCTGACAGAGATGGCGGGCAGTATCTGGGGGATCTGAGCGTTGTGTTCCAGGCCTATAAGGATGCCTCTAAGATCCTTGCCGACCCTGCAGCCACTATTTATGTGACTGTCTATCGAAATGAAACTCTTGAGCAGGAACGTTCCGGGACAGGGAATTTGACTCTTGAACTTTTACAGGGATCCGGATACAGGATCAGTTACTATGCCAAAGATCTGAACAACAATACGAGTTCCCTGCAGGAAGTCGAATATATTCTGTTATATTCCAGTCCTGAGGATATCGCTGTATACCCCACCATCGTCCATATGGATCAAGAAATCGATATGGCCTTTATATATGGCGAAAGAAAAGAAAATGTTGATATCCATATATATACTCTCAGGGGTGATAAGGTAAAGACGATTACCGGAGTGGATTTTCGATCAGGAGAATATCGATACGACACGGAAGAACTCTCTTCTCTTCCTTCAGGCCAGTATATCGTAAAAATAGGTGATAAATCAACGTTATTCTTTATATTAAAGAAATGAAAATATTTATTATTATTATTTCAGTATTATTTGTTCTAACACCGTCTTATGCATCATCACTGTTAAATTTCGCACATTATAACAGCCGTGTTTACGGGAGTGCAGAGTCAATTTTAGTCGAGAAGAACGATCTTAATAATCTGGATATCTTTCCCGCTTCTCTGGCCACCCTGGACCATCCGGCTTTGAGCATAGGATATCTGAAATGGTCTGACTGGCTTTCCATCATGCGACTGGCCTATGCCCAAAATCTCTCTTCTTTTGGGGTTCTCGGTGGCTCTGTAAATCTGGCTTCTCTAAAAGAAGTAAATAACTATGACCGTTATGGAAATCTTTTAGGTCATGTGAAGAACAGTGATGTATTGATCAACCTGGGGTTGGGAAAGGATCTTTCCTTCCTTGCCACGGGAATAAATTTAAAATACCTTAACATGAACCTTGATGAAAATAATAAAAATTTTTTAGGCCTGGGTGTGTCAGTCCTTTTACCTTTAAATTTTAAAGGCATCAATATTGATAAAAAACACAATTTTAAAGCAGGGATTTCCTTACAGAACCTTGGTCTTTTAAAACTGGATCACGACACCTCTTATCCCCTCTCTTTTTATGGTGGATTTAGCTATGAATTCTTAAAAATATCTGATATACTAATAAAGATCGGATCCACGTTCACGCATATCACAAAATATTCCCATAACTATATATCCGCCGGATATGAATTAAATTATAATGACCTTTTGTTCTTTCGCAATGGCTTTTATTTATTAAAAAGAGATATAGACAGAATGGCTTTTGGGGTAGGGATACGGGCTGATCAAAGATTAAAGAAAGATTTCTTAAAAGATACCATCTTTGAGATCGACTACAGCGTGTCCCTTCTGGAAGAGGGGTTATCCCATTTTGTGCAACTTGGTATTTTATTTATACCCCCCGGGAAAATAAAAGAAAAAGATTTTGAACTTTCCGAAGAACAGGACGCGATATTTTTCACGATCAACAACAAAGGCAAACCCTTGTACGATGACATCCATTCCCTTTTAACACCTAAAGGGAAACAGGTATTGGATGAGTTCCTTGGCCATCTGGACCAGGAGTACAAGCGTATCGTTATCAAGGTCAATCTGGATGAGATTGGTACCCGCAAAGCCAATTTTACTCTGCCTGACAAATTGAAAGCAGAAATGGGAACATATCTCATTAATAATGGCGTGGTAAAAGAAAAGATCACCTTCAAGGCCTTTGGCCGTTTGCTCTCTGTTAACCAGAAAGAGGAAGAAGGGATTTCAGATTTACGATACAAGATCGTTGTCCAGCTGTGGGAAGAGGGTGAAAAAGAAAAATTTGACTCGCATTTTTACAACGGGCTTGACGCTTTTCTCAAAGAAGGCTATGATAAGGCCCTTGATGAATGGGAACAGGCCCTGATGATCGATCCCGAGAACGAGGATCTGAAAGATAGGATCGAACAGGTTAAGAAACTGGGGGGTATTCATGACAAGTCTGTCAGAGCCTACATCGATATGCCGGAGAAGATCAGTAAGAAATATAAGAATTTTATAGTGATCATATTGCCCTATGAAAATACCGGGGATTCTGAAAAATGGGCTCTTTTGAAAAGGACCATCCCTGATTCGGTCGGTTCAAGCCTGGACAATTACAGCTATATAAAAGTTATCGGGAGAGGGGTTCTTGAAGAATATATGTTAAAAAAAGAATGGGAAGAAAAGGACCTGGCTGATGAATATCTCAAAATAGCTCAGGAGCTGAGGACCGATATCGTCATCACAGGCAGTTTTATCCAGACAGGCCGCCGATTGGAGATCAAGACCACCCTCTATGATACTCAAACAGGCTCAGCGTTCTCTAAAATCAGAGTTGTCGGAGAGGTGGGTGTCAATATGTTCGATTATATGGACAAAACCGTCAAGTCGATCATTAAAGTTTTAAAAGAACACAAGGAGTAATTTTGCCAGAATTTTATCTTTTATTGATCCTCCCCTTTTTATTCACCCTTTTTAACCAGAGGCAGAGACTGGAAGATGAAAAAGATAACCAGCTGGTGAATATTATTCTTTCTAATGAACATCAGGCGGATCTGGCTTTTCGAGAAATATACCGCAGGTATCACAAGCGGATCTTTAAACTGATCCATAATTCGGTCGATAACATCGATGATTGCATGGATCTGTTCCAGCAGACCTTTTTAAACGTTTATAAAAGCATGAATTCATTTAATCCCAAATATCAGTTCTCCACCTGGATCTACCGTATCGCCACTAATGTAGTATTAAATTACAGGCGGTCACAGGGACGGGCGTTTAAATTTCTGCAGAAATATGAAAAGATCCAGAAACCTTTTTTTGAACCTGACTTTGCGGATCAGATATACAAGGATGAAATGTTGAATAAACTTCACCAGGCGATAAAGAAATTGCCGCATGCGTTCAGCATGCCCCTGTTATTGACCACGATAGGCGAACTAAAGACCAGAGAAGTAGCCGGTATATTAAAGATCACACAGAGCGCGGTAAGAAAAAGGATCACCCGGGCCAAGGAACTGTTGAAAGACAATTTAAATATCTAAAATTGTTTTCTCTTTTTTTACGGAACGGTTTATAATATAATGAGAACAAAAAGAAGGTGAATCATGGCCGATATTGAAACCCTTTTGGAGAAACTGAAAAAAGCGTCCATCGACCTGCCTGATGCCCTGTATGAAAATATATCAGAAGGAATAAAAGATATCAGAGAAAAAAAGAACAAAAGGTTCTTATGGATAAAAATGAAACAGGTTCAGCTCCGCTATGCGGTGGCGTTAGCTGTTTTCATATTACTGACAGGGCTCTCTTATCTCTATCTGATAGATATTAATGTCACCGTGATCAGCACGAAAGGGTCACTCACAGCCTCTTCAGTGAAAAATGAATGGCGTATCCTCAAAGCAGGTGAACGTTTAAAAAAAGGCGATATACTGCAAACCTCAAAAAATAGCGTTGCCGTATTACGGTTCGGCAAAGGGCTGACTCTCGAATTGAAAGATGAAAATATTCTTAAAATAAATGAATTAAAAAAATGGCCGGGACATGAATCCTGCCGGATCACAGTAAACCGGGGTAATCAGATATATGATATAACAAAAAACGCACAAATTGAGCTTTTTACCGATGACGTTAACATCAGGAACATGGGAACAAAATTCAATATGATCTGTGATCAAAAGGGGACAGGGATCAGGGTAGAAAAAGGCAAGGTGGCCTTGAAACGAAATATCATGGACCCGGACCGTCTTAACAGGCTGCATTATGAAAACAAGTCTCTTAAAAGCAAATTGCACGGCCTTTTTGGTAAAGAGACTATTCTGCATACAGGAGAATGGACCTTTATTAAACGGAACCAAAAATTAAAAGTACAGTCCCTTATTGAACAACTCATCGTGAATGATGACAGGGTTAATAGTCAGATCATATCGCTGATACAGAAGGATCTGGCTATTGAAAAGAAAGGGGGGCTTCAACCTCTGTGGACCTATAGTATGAAAAGTCCGATATGGGCCTCACCTGTCTTTTCAGACCAGCAGATCTATCTGGCCGCAGAGAACGGGTCAATCGCCTGCCTGTCCGGGAACGGGAATGTGCTCTGGAAGAGAAAGCATCAGACATCATTTTTTAATTCAGGACTGGTATATAAGAACAGCTTTTATATTATTGACAGCCGGGGCATGCTGCTTACTATTAATAAAGACAACTCGGATATCATCCGGGTAAAGCAGGTGGGTGAGACCATGTACTCTGCTCCGCTCGTGGTCTTTGGCAGTATGATCATTGCCACTACCTCGGGAGACATGCTGGCCCTGGAACCTGATACCGGAAAAACCATATGGAAAAAGAGTTTTTACAGCGGTATTTTTTCCCAACCTTTTTTTTACAGGGGAAAGATCTTTTTTGGCACTGAAAATGGCGCTGTCTATGGCTTGAACTACTTTAATGCCGACATAGAATGGAAAATAGATACAGGGAAACGAATTGCTATCTCTTCTCCTGTCGTCCACAACAGCATTCTTTATATCGCCAACCATAAAGGATCCCTTTTTGCTATAGAGACAGAAAAAGGAAAGATCATCTGGCAAACGGGGATCGAAGGCAAGATTCTATCAGATCTGTTGATACAGGATAATCATTTATATGCCGCCACGTCCCGGGGCACTCTGTATTGCTTTACTATAAAAGGCAAGATCAGATGGAAATTGAACCTGAAAGAGACCGTGCAGACATCCTTCATCTGTTGCAGGAATGATATCATCCTTCCCACCAGGCAGGGTAATGTCTATTTTATCAATAAAGAGAAAGGCCTGGTTGAAAAAATAATTCCCCTGGATGAAGAGATCGCCAGCCCGCCTGTTATGAGAAATAACTCGATCTATATCACCACCATGAAAGGGAATATATTTAAATTTTCTTTCAAAAACAGCATGATAGCCACCCATGAGGGGCTTTTTTAAAATTCCTGTTTTTTCTTCTCCGGTGTATAATCTATAAAAAGAAAAAGGAGGCTTTTTATGGATTTGGATATTAAAGAGAACACCGAGATCGAGGTTTATAACATCATGGGTCAGTTGATCGTCATTATCGAATCTTCTTCAAAATTCAAAGATATCCTCTTAGGCCGCGAGTATAAAGGATATTATTTTATATCGTATATCAATACCCAGGGTCAGAAAATAACCACGACGCTGAGGAAAACGAATCCCTTTTAGAACAATCTTAGAATCTGGCCGAGACAACCCTTTTTCTTTTTTCGTAATCTCTGATGATCTTTATCTTTTTAAATCCGGATCGCTCCAACAACCCTGTTATATCAGGACAGAGCACAGGATTCATTTCCATGAACAGGTTTCCCTTTTGATTCAGATATTGTGTGGATTGATTAATGATCTTTTCATAAAAAAGGTATCCGTCCCTTCCGCCATCCAGTGCCCTAACCGGTTCATATTCTTTGACATCCGGCATCAGGGTATTTAATTCCCAGGTGGGAATATAAGGGGGATTGGAAACGATGATATCATATTTTTGATGGATGTTCTCAAAAAGATCAGAATGAAGAAATTGTATATCGTGCTCCCCCAGTATTGTTGAAGCGTTCTCCCGGGCTACGGTGAGAGCCTCTTTGGAAATATCAGTGGCTGTGATCCTGAGGGTCGGATTATGTTTTTTCAAACTGATGGCGATATTGCCCGAACCGGTCCCTATATCCAGAACCGTTTTTTCTTTAAATTTCTGATCAAGGA
This sequence comes from Spirochaetota bacterium, assembly GCA_016931325.1. Taxonomy (GTDB): domain Bacteria; phylum Spirochaetota; class JAHITG01; order JAHITG01; family JAFGFC01; genus JAFGFC01. The sequence continues at coordinate 24,354 of JAFGFC010000090.1, forward strand.
TCGCTTCAACTAAAATTTCGGTTTCAGGCCGCGGGATAAGAACATTTTCTGTCACCTTGAAGCTGAGGCTGTAAAATTCCTTTTTTCCGGTTATGTAAGCGATAGGCTCGGCTTTTTTTCTTCTGCTGACCATCTCTTTCAGTTTTTTATATTCCTCTTTTTTCAGACTCATATCATGCTCGGTATAGAGTTTGATCCGGGGATAGTTCAGGATATAGGACAAAAGGACCTCGACATCCATCCTGGGTGTATTGATACCTGAGGATTTTAAAACCTGAGAGTACTTTTTCATATAAAAGGATAATTTCTTTTTCATAATATTGAATAACCCCGGCTCAGGCCGCATCCACTTTTTCTTTTTCGTGGAACGTGATAAGGCTGTTCACAATATCATCAATATCGCCGTCCATGATCTTATCCAGTTTGTAGAGCGTCAAATTGATCCTGTGGTCAGTAACCCTGTTCTGGGGATAATTATAGGTCCTGATCTTTTCACTTCTGTCCCCTGACCCTATCATGGATTTCCTCTGGCTATCGATCTTATCCTGAATGTCCTTCTGCTGTTTTTCGTATAATCGGGCTCGAAGGATCTGCATGGCCTTGGCCTTATTTTGATGTTGCGACCGTTCATCCTGGCAGGACACCACGATCCCTGTGGGCGCATGAGTTATCCTCACAGCCGAATCTGTGGTATTCACGTGCTGTCCTCCGGCACCCGAAGCACGAAAGACATCGATCTTGAGATCTTTAGGATCAATGTCAACTTCTTCTTCCTCGATCTGCGGGAGAACAGCCACAGAAACGGCCGACGTATGGATCCTTCCGCCGGATTCGGTCACCGGGATACGCTGGACCCTGTGCACCCCGCTTTCAAACTTTAAATGGAAATAGACATCTTTCCCTTTGACATAAACTATAATTTCTTTAAAACCGTTCAGATCGGAAGCATGAGAGCTCATGATCTCCATCTTCCATTTTTTCTTTTCGCAGTATTTCTGGTACATCCTGAAAAGATCACCGGCAAAAATAGCGGATTCCTCGCCTCCGGTTCCGGCCCTGATCTCTAAAAAGGCGTTCTTTTCATCCTGAGGATCTTTTTTTACCAGACGGGATCGTATTTTCTTTTCAACCGTTTCAAATTCTTTTCTTAATTTCTCCATTTCAGAGGCCGCCATGTCGCCCATCTCCTCATCTTCCAGCAGAGCCTGTGCCTCCTGTTTCTCTTTTTCGATCTCTGTATACCGTTTATACAGGGAAAGCAATTCCTCGATCCCGGAACGCTCTTTTAAGATCTGACCGTATTTTTTATTATCTTTAATAAGATTCTTATCCAGTAAAATTTTATCGATCTCAGCCAGTCTGTTCTCCTTTTCTTTTATTTTTGTTGGATTAATCATAGGGAATAAATATTATTAAACTTATTTGCTTTGTCAAGAAGAAAAAAACGATCACGAGAAGCGAGATTTTATTTAATAGTTGTATATGACTTTGTGCACGCGTTTATCTTTAAACAGAGGCACAAGATTTCCTTTTACGGCCTTCCCATCAACTATCAGATTGCGTTCCCGTTGTCCCTGTTGGATCAATATATTATATCGGGTATCACGAAAAATCCGTTTCATCCTGACATTGTTTATGTTTTGTGGCAAACGGGGTTCTATCCGTAACCCGTTAAAATCCGGCTTGACGCCGATGATCCACTCTGTGGCTCCAATATAGGTCCAGACCGCTGTACCGGTATTCCAGGTAAACGTCCCCTGTCCGTAATTCTTATTGCCCGGACCAATAACATATTCAGCCCAGACATAAGGTTCCACTTTGTATTTATCCGCATCCTGTTTCGCCCGGCTTGTGGGAATTAATTTCTTCATTGTCTGAAACGCCTCTTTATTACGGGAAACCATACAGTCAGCCACGATCTTAAAGGCTACGGCATGAGAAAAAACAGCCGCATTCTCTTTGGTCCCTTCAGCAAAAGCCGTGACACGGCCGATCTTAGGGTTAAACTTATGATAGGGAGGTTTAAAAAGCACAGGCCCATAGGGAGTATCCAGAGAATCGATGGCCTTTAAAACATAGGGCAGTTTACTCTTGTCATACACCTGACCCAGGATCGCCCAGGTTTGAGAATTTAATGGAATCGACCGGTCTCCGATCTTCTCACCATGGTCATTATAGGCGGCTATATAATGTTTACCGTTCCATCCCCATTGATTAACAGCCTTTTTCATTTTCTGATATATATTATCCATTCTATTAACTGTTTTATTATCTTTCAAATATCCGGCCATTTCCTTTACAATTAAAGCAGCCCAGCAAACCGCTTCCCCAAGCCATATCGATTCTCCTTTATTCTTCGTTCCTATCCTGTCATAAGCGTCATTCCAGTCAGCGATCTTTATAAGAGGAAGACCGTGTTTTCCGATCGATCTTGATACATATTCTACCGCTTTTATAATATGATCATAAACAGTATCTTCGCCTTTATCCAGATATTTTACTCTTGTTCTTAAAAACTTGAAATCACCGGTCTCTTTAATATATTTTATAACAGCATTGGGTAACCATATGGCTACATCTGATTTGCCTGATACGATCTTGGCTTCGGGATTAATGTCCCAGGCTCCTTCAATAACAGAAAAACCGGATACAGCATTTCCATTGCTGAATTGAAATCGCAAAAGGTCCATCAGCTTCTTTCTGGCCAGATCCCGGTCCAGCCCCGCAATACCCTCCACATCCTGCGCCAGGTCCCTGTAACCCAGGCCCCCTTCCGTCCCATGATAGGGGGATGTTCCTCGCCAACGGGTAATGGCCAGCAGCTGATATTTACCCCATATATTGACCATTCTGTCCAGTTCTTCATCATGGGTGGTTACCCATAATCTTTCCAGGATGTTCTTCCAGGCCGTTCTTGTCCTCTGGATCGTTTCAGGGATAACATCTTTTGTTTGAAAATATTTTTTCTTTATTTTTTTAATATCAGACCTGTTCTCCGCAAATCCCAGAATGACATTAAAATGTCTGCTCTGATCCGGCTTTAGTTCCAGATCGACTTGAAAGACACCGACCATGTCTTCGCCTCTGTTGGGGGAATTAGACAGACTCTTTTTTTTCAACCCCACCGGATCCTCAATGGTATGATGCATGCCGAAAAATTCCAGCTTGTTTGTTTCAAAGCTTTTCACTTTCGTATCTGTGATAAAAAAGGTATAGTTCTCTATCTCCCTGTGGGGGAAAGGCATCTTTGTAAAAATTAACGATCTTTCTTTAATACTTCCTTCAGCTACATTGTAAAGTCTCATGATGTTCCTGTACCTTGCTTCAAGGTCCGCATCTCCGGCAATAATATCAACAAAAGGATAGGCTTCGATCTTGATCTTTTTCTTTGTCCTGTTTGTCAATGTCACAGACCAGATCTCGATGGTGTCATCAAGAGGAACACAATAATCGATCTGGGATTCAATATCGTAATGTTTTGATCTTATTCTTGTGAATCCTGGGCTGACAACGGTAAGCCAGCTCTGTACATCCTGTTTCAAAGGTTGCCAGTTGGCAGACCATATTTTACCGGCCATTTTCAGAAAAACATATCGTCCGGGGAGATCATTATCCACATTATCATATCGTAGCAATCGGTTCACCTTGGGATCGATCGCATAGCTGAATCCTCCACCGGTATGAGATATAATATTATGATATTTGTTATTGAAAAGATAGTTATACCATGGATGAGGAAGATCAGGACGTTTAATATGGTATTCCCACCCGTTGTTCTTGAATGTGCCATAATGTTTCATGACTACCTCCATTTCGTCATGTATCAGATGTGATGAAAGGTGTTAGGAGGAAAAAAGCAGAAGATGTCAGGCTTTTCAGGTTCCATAGAAAATCGCGGGGACGTAACGCGAATACGTCCCCGCAAAAGCCTAACACCTTTTTTACATTTCTTTTAAATTTTCATTTATTGTTGAATTGATCCTGTCTTCTATATTCTTCAAAGTCTTCTGAGCCCCTACTTTGCCATAAATAAATTTATCAAACTCTTCATTAATTATCCTCTGCATCTGTCTCCAGGGAATATAAGGTGACATCACCTTATCAACGGTATAGGAAAAAGACAGAGAATCCGTATAAACTTTATTTTCCGGGTTCATTTTTAAAAACCTTTCTATATTAGACTTATGGGTGGGTACTGAATCGCCTACTTCGACCATTTTCCAGTTACCTTCTTTTGATGTCAGGTATTTTAAAAACTCCCATGCCAGTTTAGGATTTTTTGTACGCTTGGATATCACCCAGGCATGAGAGTCCAACCGTGTCGCTTTCCGTGCCTGGTGAAAAAAGGGGAAAATACCCCATTTGAACTCTTTTATATCATTAAATATAGTGGTGTACCATCTTCCCCCGGTGAACATAGCCGCCCGCCCGCTCATAAAAAGCTGATACGCCTCGGATTGCTGCAGATCAGCGCCGGAAGGCATAACACGGTATTTTGAAAACAGGGATTTCAGGAAATTGATAGCCGTAACAGCCTTCCCGGAGCTAATAATACAACGTTTTTTATCCGGCGTGAATATTTTTCCTCCATTCTGCCATATAAAAGTGATCCAATCATAGTATTCCAGGACAAGACCAAATTGCTTCACCACTTCATTAACCTGATCTCCCTGCGATAATTTTTCACGCACGGTCAACTTTTTTGCCAGATCCAGGATCTGGTTCCAGGACAGGCTGGCCAGAGGTGGATTGATACCGGCCTGAGCGAAAAGGTCCTTGTTATAAAAAATAACACCTGTTGTAAAACTGCCGGGCAGCCCGTATACTTTACCATCCATGCTGTAAGAATCGATAAGTATGCGATGAATATCATTTGCCTTAAAATCCTTATCGTCCTGTATGAACTGATCGAGAGATAGCAAGGCTCCCTTGGAAACAAAGATAGGTAATTCAAAATCACGCATAAAAAAAACATCAGGTTCCGTACCGCCGGCTATCTGGGTCTGTATCTTTTCAAAATAAGCGGCGCCGGTGATAGGCTCATAATAAGTCCGCATTCCCGGATTGTCTTTTTCAAAATCCTTACCTATATCTTCGCGGATCTCATTATAACGTATAAAACCAGGAGCCGAATATCTTATAACATTCTTTCCTGACGGCACTTTTTCAGCGCAACCCGCCAACAGGATCACAAAACAGAGAAAGGCTAATACTCTTTTCATTTTAAACCTCCGGAATTAATAATTTTTTCAAAAAATTGAGGGGATAATAAATTTTTCTCGGCGATCGTAGCCGCTCCAATGGCAACACACTCTTTTCCCAGCTTTGATTTCTGGATGGAGAGTTTATCTTTAATAAAAGGCAATAATTTTTTTTCAATCCCTTTTTTAATACTGTCGAAAAAACCACCTGACTCCAGAGGGTAATCTCCCCCCAGAACAACCATACCCGGATTTATGATATTGATGGTATCCGAGATCGTCTCACCAATACGGCTTCCGAACTGGGATACGATCTTTTTGGCTTTTTGGGAATCTTCTTTTTCGGCTTTCTGAATTAATTGCACAAGATCAACATGAAGGTCAACATCTTTTTCAAAAGTTTCCCTGGCCGCACTGAACACAATATCACCTATTTCCCCGGCCGCATAGCTTTCCCCATGATAGACCTGTCCGTTGATTACCAGTCCGCTTCCTATACCGGTCTTTTCTATCTCACCTATTCGTTTTAAATGAAAATAAACAAAGAACAGATAGCGGTTATGATCCCTGTTATGCAGCATATATTCGCCATAGGCTGACGCATTGGCATTATTTTCAATAAAGCAGGGGATCTTGAGCCTTGACTGTATCTTGTTTCCCAGGGATAAATGTTTTATTCCAAGTTCATTTGATATAATGATCTCATTGCTGTCGCTGTCAATAAGACCCGGCAGCCCCAGCCCGACACATAAAAGTTTTTTATCCGGATATTTAGTTTTTACTTTTTTAATGATCTCGATCAGTTTATCCTCTACTTCATTTTCGGATCGGAATGTAAATTTCTGTGACTGATGGGAAAAGATCTGATTGGACAGATTCATGCCGATCATGGAAAGGACATCTTTTTTCAGATCAATACCGAGAAGATAATTATTTTCGTAATTAAGGGTAATAATAAAAGGTTTATTCCCTTTGGTTTTTGATCTTTCCTTTATCAGGGTCTCTTTTATCAAATTTGATTTCTTCAGATCATGGATAATATAAGAAATGGTGGATGTTCTCAACCCTGTTTTTTCAGCGATCTCGATGCGCGTGGTCTCTTTTTCGGTCTTGATAATGTTAAAAACGATCAACCGGTTTAATAAAGCGCCTTTTTCCTGATTTAATTTAGTATACTCTGTTCTCATAAATAACGACCTTATAAATCATTCATTGAATTAATTATAATATTATTTTTTACAAAAGTCAAGAAAAATGAAAGATTTTTTTCAATTTTTTTATTACGATCTGTCTATTTCATTTTCCAGAAATCCATACTGGATTTCTTTTCCAGAAATCCAGTATGGAAGTACCATATTTACGGCTCTGATACTTGATAAATCTTTCGATATCTTCCTCTATTCTTTCTTTATTATGGTGCTCAGCCATGATCACAATGTCTTTCCGGCAGATATCCAGGCCGGAAATGATCTCAATAGACCGTTTTATATAATCAGTAAAATAAGGGGGATCGATAAAAATAAAATCAAACTTTTCCTTCATCAGTCCCGGGAGAACCTTTAAGGCAGATCTATAATCGCGGCAGATGATCCTGTATCTTTCTTCTTCAACCCTTAACTTTGTCAAATTGTCCTTTAGAATACCGGCATATTGATGCGAACCCTCTATGAACACAACCCTGGAAGCCTTATTGCTCAAGAACTCGATCCCCATGCCCCCTCCCCCGGCAAAAATATCAAGCAAGACACTTCCTTCTATAACAGAACGGAAAATATCAATTACCGCTTCTTTAACAAGCGATGTGGTCATTCTTATGCCAACACGTTTCTTCGGTACAAACAGCTTTTGATTCTTATACATTCCTGTTACGACTTTCATCTTATTTAGTTTATCGTTCGTCGTTCATAGTTTATAGTTTTCCTATTTACTTGTCATAGTATAATAAATTAAATGTATTATAAAACTAAAAACCATGAACTATGAACGTAATTTATCCGACCTGGACCAGGTTTAACCTTTCATGAAATTCGGTTTTCAGGGCTTTTTCAAGAACAGGAAACCCTTGCATCTGCGGGTCCCTGTCAATTAGTTCAAACGCTTCTTTACGGGCAGCCTGAAGTATTTTTGTATCCTTTATGAGATCGGCAGGTCTGTAATCCGGCAGACCGGTCTGACGGGTCCCCATCATCTCACCCGGTCCACGCAGCTCGAGGTCCACTTCTGCCAGTTTGAACCCATCATTGAAATTCACCATAGCCCGCATCCTCATCCTGGCTTCGTTTGTCAGCCTTTGTGAGGTAATAAGAATACAGTAAGATTGAATATCGCTTCTCCCTATCCGACCCCTTAGCTGATGTAATTGCGCCAGCCCGAACCTTTCAGCATGTTCGACCACCATGACAGACGCATTAGCCACATCCACACCTACCTCGATGACCGTAGTGGCCACCAGAAGATCGATCTTCCCCTGCCTGAATTCATCCATGGTGTTATCTTTCAGGTCTTTTTTCATCTGACCATGGATCAATCCCACCCGAAAGTCATTGAATACCTTTTCCTTAAAGGTCTGGAACATCCCTTCTGCATTCTTCAGATCCATCTTATCAGATTCACTGACCAGGGGGTAGACAACATAGACCTGTTTCTTATCTCGCATCTGTTCTTCTAACAGTTGATATACCTTTTGCATCTGCGTTTGTGAAAACCATTTTGTGACAGCCGGCTTTCGGCCCGGAGGCATCTCTTTTATCATTGATATTTCAAGGTCTCCATAGACCGTTAAAGCCAGTGTCCTCGGAATGGGAGTGGCGGTCATTACAAGGACATCAGGTGTATCTCCTTTTAAATGAAGCAAAGCCCGCTGTCTGACACCAAAACGATGCTGTTCATCAATGATCACAAGGCCTAAATTATTGAATCGAACATCTTCCTGGATCAGAGCGTGTGTCCCGATAATGATCTGTCCGCTATGGTTAGATATGGCCTTTAATTTCTCCTCTTTTTCTTTACTCTTCTGTTTCCCTGTTAAAAGAACGACAGGAACTCCGGAGAATCCTTTCAGGTACTGCAGGATGGTCTGATAATGCTGTGATGCCAGTATCTCCGTGGGAGCCATCAGACAAACCTGATAACCGTTTTCACAGGCCAGAAGTGAGGCTAAAAGCCCTACCACTGTCTTACCGGAGCCGACATCTCCCATCAACAGCCTGTTCATCATCTTTTTATCTTTCATATCCCCAAAGATCTCTTGTATGACCTGCTTCTGGTCATTGGTTAATTCAAAGGGCAGGGTTTGAACGAATCCTTTGACGGTATTCTCTTTTATATAATTCTGTTTTTTTTCGATCAATACGGTCTTGTGCTTATTTAAAGCCAGCATTAATTCCAGGAAAAAGAAACGGTCAAAGGCCAGTCTTTGCCTGACGATCTCGATCTCCTTCAGGTCTGAAGGAAAATGGATCTTGTAATGGCATACCGCAAAGTCTTTTAATTTATATTTTTTTCTTATATAAGCCGGCAGCGGGTCATCCATCTGTTCTCTCAATTTTTCCAGTTCCTGAAAGATCAATTTTCTTATCATTTTTACAGAAAGTTTTTCAGTGGTATGATAAACAGGGACGATCCGGTTCGTGTGCAGATTGATATTGCTTTCCCCTTTTTCATCAAAAATCTCAAAATCGAACTCGGATGTCTGGAACTGCCGGTATTTATATTCAAATTTATTGGAAAAAAGAAAGACCTTCATCCCTTTCAACAGTATCTTTTTCAGGAAATTACGGTTATAACAGATCAGCGAAAGAACAGCTGTATTGTCTGATACCAGTATCTTCAGGACACGCCCGCGCGAGGAATAGAATTCATCGTACCCTATAACCTCAGCCAGCACTGTCTGCCCGATACCCTTTTGAAGATTTATTATTTTTGTAAAATTCCTTCTGTCTTCATAACGAAAGGGATAAAAGGTCAACAGATCGAAGAGATTATAAATATTCAGTTTATGAAATAATCTGGCCCGCGCCTCCCCTACACCCTTAATGAATCGTATCTCTTTGTTCAGTTCTGATAATAGCATATTCTAACCCGTTTTAAAAACAATGGATTTTGGATTAATCTATTGCAGATTTCAGATTACAAATTACAGATTATTAAGAATTCCTGAAAATCTGTAATCTGCAATTTGTAATATGTAATAACATCAGTATTCCCCTGATTTAATTTTGGCTCTTAGATCTTTTAATTTATTTACATGTGATCGTTCTTCATAAATAATGGCATTCATGAAATCCTTCTCTGCCGGAATGATCTTTGCCGATATCTTTTCATATAAATAGACAGTATCCATCTCAATGCCAATGGCATAGAGAAAAACTTCAGCCATATCCTGCTTTTCCGTATATTTCTCAAGATACTCCCTGGCTTTTTCTATATCACCAAATAGTTTTTTTTCAATGAAAGATGTGACACGACTTACTTCCTTTGGATAAAAAGTCTTCATTTTTTCAACTTTCAGAGTTGCCAGGAGTTTTTCAAAGGACTGCTTGTGTTTCATTTCATCTTTCCATAAAAGTCCCAGTATCTTATACACTTCAGAATGGGGAGAAAATTTCTGCTGCAGATCCCTGTAAAATTCTATTCCGCTTTTTTCGATCTGTATGGCCATCATTAAAATATTCTCAACAGGAACGATCATAATATCACCTTTTATAATATATTTTCAATCAGAGGCTATAAGGTATGGGATCTTCAAGGCCTGCCTCCTGAAAAGCACGCCGCCGCCTCAAACAGGAATCACACCGGCCACAGGCTACACGATCATTTTTATAACAACTCCAGGTAAGATGCAAGGGGGCCTGCAGGGCCATACCCCATTTGACAATTTCAGATTTTTTCTTTCGAATGAGAGGAGTGATAATCTTGATATCCTTTCTGGCTGTGCCTTTCTGAATGACTTTATCAAAGGCCCTGTAAAAATCCTGTCTGCAATCAGGATAACCGGCAGAATCTTCCTGAGTGGCGCCGATATAGACACGTAAGGCTTTTATTACCTCGGCCCAGGCCACAGCGGCTGAAAGAAAATTGCCATTTCTGAAAGGAACATAGGTGCTGGGTATTCCTTCCCGGGATAATCCTTCAGGAACGCTCATGCTCCTGTCAATCAAGGAGGAGCCGCCTATTTTCTTAAAATGGGGCATGGAGATAATCATATGTCCTTCAGGTCTGAAATGATCTACCAGAAGAAGAAAGACCTCTCTCTCTTTTTTTTCCGTTCTTTGACCATAATCAATGTGCATAAAATACATACGGCATTCATCGGAAGCAATGGCAGCCACGACGGCGCTGTCCATTCCGCCGCTTAAGAGAACCACACCTTTTTCCATAAAACACTAATCTATTAAATAAATTATTAAAGACAAGATATTTCTCAAGTACAAGTTTGTATAATTTTTAATTGACATTAGAACCTTTTTAATTATATTAATCATGAACTTATGGCAGAAAATGCAGGTAACATCCCAGGTCCGTTTGATCAAGCCCAACTTCTTGTTGATGATTCCATTCCCCAACCCATCTCTCATATTGATAAAAGAAAAATAAAATTCAGTGTAAAGGTTAAATTCGCTCTTTTTATCGCTTTGCTCCTTTCCCTCTTTATTCTATTCATCACCAGTTATCTTCTTAATCAACAGGAGAATAATCTTTTATCTGAAATGGAATACCGGGCTCAGATCATTGCTCAAAATCTTTCCAGGAATATTGCCGAGATCATCAATGACGATACGACCCGCCATCAGATCCTTACAGAGACCATGAAAATTAAAGACATTGAACAGATAGCCCTTATCGATATGAAGAATAACCTTTTTGATCATACGGATGAAGAGATCTGGAAAAAGATTTTATTTTCAAAATTCGATGAAAAAGTGGGAAAGATAAAAAGTACGATAGATCAAAAAACGATTCAACAGATCGTCAATAAAAAAAGCGTATTCATCCTTGAAAATCATAACAAAGAAAATAAATTCGCTGTTATTTCCCCCATTAAATTGGAAAAAACAGTGCTCGGGATCCTGAAAATCGTATTTTTAAAAGAAGTGATCCTTAATAAAATAAAAACCGTTCAAAAAAACGTATGGATATTCAGGATCATCGCTATTATCATAGGAATACTTTCCGCCTATTTTTTATCCACCATCATCATCAAACCAATTGAAACCCTGTCTGAAGGAGCGATGAAGATCGGAAAAGGGTATCTTGATTTCAAGATCAACGTCAATACAATGGATGAATTAGGTCAGCTGGCTGACGAATTTAATAATATGACCATGCAGCTGAACCGTGTTCAGAAATCTATGATCGAAAAAGAGCGATATGACGAGCAGCTGGAGATCGCTAAAAAAATACAGGAGAATCTGCTTCCTGATGAATTTCCCAGGATAGAGGGATTACAGATAAGCGCTTTTTACAAGGCCATGGGAGGGATAGGCGGGGATTATTATGATATTGTGCATTTGAAAGATAAAAATAAAATAAGCGTTATTATTGCGGATGTGGCGGGGAAAGGGGTACCGGCCGCCCTGGTCATGGTCATGATCAGAACGACCTTTCATGCTGTTTCAAGATTTGTGAACAGTCCCAGTGAAGCCATCGCCGAAATCAATTATGGTATCACGAAACGATTAAGCGCGGACCGGTTCGCCACCATGTTCTCCTTTCACTACGATTATAAAAACGGGATCCTTGACTTCTCCAATGCCGCCCATCCCTGCATGATCTTTTATCAGGCCGAAACAGAAAAAATCGGTGAACTTGATGCGGAAGGAGTGCCGGTAGGCATAGAAGAATTGGAGAAATATCAGATTAAACGCATCAGGGTCAAACCGGGCGATATTATTTTGCTGCTGACTGATGGGATCACAGAAGCGATGAACGCGAATAATGAGATGTTCAGAACGAATCGCATCAAACAGATCGTAAAAGCCAACGCCACCCTTTCAGCTGACGAATTGAAAAAAAAGATCATCAGTGATATACAGCGTTTTGTCGGGGAAGCCGAGCAGCACGATGATATGACGCTCGTTATTTTTAAGATTACATCAACCTCAACGAAGATACCATCCCCTTTCCCTGGTTATAATAAAATGTAAGGATACGGTTCAGTCTTTTAGAGATTTCTTTATCTGATCAATGGGAATGAAAACTTTTCCCCCTACCCTCAGATTATCATTCACACCGCCGAAAAGGTTGCTGTAGTTTATTCTGTTGATCCAATAAGACGCATTTCCAATATCCTTTTTTGTATAGGAAGACCCCTTGATAGATTCCACATACTTCTTTGATATGATCCAAATATTGTCCCCTTTTTCAACAATATACACGCCGGTTGACTGCCCTTCCCGGGTGATGATCCCTCCCTTGAAGAATTCATCTGCATCACTGGATGTCTCTTCCTTTTTTATCAAACGCGGCTCTTCTTCCTTTTCCTGTACAACTGCCTTTTCTGAGGTTTGTTGCCCTGGTGGCACAGGTTCTTTGCGTGAACAATGACATAAAGCAAGTAACAATATGATATAAATACAGAATATTTTTTTCATATGATCGCCCCCCCTTTTTATTCCGGTTCCCGGTCTTCCCTTTTTTGTTCAAAAGAAACATCCAGTTTTCCGGTTGATATAAAATTAATGTCTTTTATGATCAACTTGTCTTGAGGGGTAATCGTTTCTTCTTCTGATTTTTTGTAGATAATAATTTTATCCTTACAGGTTCTATCGCCAAAAAGTTTTAAAGCCAGTTGTTCCCGTGTTGTCTCTTTTTCAACTGTAAAATAGGGTATCGAGATATTCTGCTTGGGGAAGATGAGATCTATATCACTCAATTTGTTATATGATCCAACGGCTGTGGCATAGTCCCTGATGGTCTCCCACTCATAGGGGATCTTTAATAATCTGGCCACGATATGTGAAAGATTGTCACCATTGTAAACATAATAGATAACGACGTTTTCTCCTTCTATCTTTTTTTCAACCAAGGGAGCGGAAAGTACTTTTAAAAAGGCGGCCCTGATCCTTCCTGTCTGTTGATTGGTCAAAATGATCATACCCTGAACATCACCGTTAACAGGCACATAAACATTGGAAAAACCCGTCTCGTTTTCGAATTGATCCAGTTGACCTGTTGTCTCCCAGAAACATTCAACGAGGCGAATATAATTTCCCTTTTTATCATACCCCCCTGATAGAAGCTTCAGGGTCTCTTCGTAAGGCAGAACAATATTTGTGACAATCCTCCTGTCCTCCGGTCGTAATACTTTCAATGTAACTATCTCTTCTGATAAAACAGTAATAGAGAATTCCTTTTTTATTATCTCATTAGAAAAACTTAAAACGGCCTGAGGGATAATTTTATCAATTGTAAAACTGGTTTCTTCGCTGTTTTCATCCAGGATATAGTTTGTTCCTTCAAAAGAAAGAGTCCATCTTCCTCTGGCAGGACCAATCAAGTTTTTCTTTGAATCCAGTCCGCTGGCTGATATGATAACCGGTGTATTCACGTAAAGAGTAAAGCTTGATACAACAACCGACTGGTGATCCTTTAAAAAGACTATATCAGACATGGCACCGGGCGTTATATTGATCGGCACCAGAGATGAAAACTCTCGCAGAGTACTATTTTGTGTATATTGTGTTTGGATCTTTAAATGGCCCCGGCCAACACTCTGAGGTATAAATTCCAGCATGGTGGAATTGGAAAGAGAAATGATCTGACCTTTCACATTCTCCGGTTTTCCTGTAAAAGGTATCTTTTTGATCTGATTATAATATCGATCCACCAAAAAAGCATAAAAGCGAAAAGACTCATCACTGGTGATGTTGATTTCATTCACCACGTTCTGTTTGCTGAAAGAGGGACTTGAGGAAGCCACGATCATGAAAGGATCACCGGTCAATACCTTTAATACTGTATTTTTTTGGGCCATGATCCTCTGGTGAGATAGATCTATTTTTCCTGATAACGGGGCATTGGTAAAAAACAGGTCTATTTTTCTGGCACTATTGATACTGGTCTGGGGAAAATCACCGGTCAGTTTCCAATCAGCCGCTGTCAGTTCAACATATCCGTCACTGGCATCAAATCCGGCCGCATAGACGGGCAATTTCTCTCCTGCTTTTATTTGTATCAATTTTAACGGTTTGCCCTTCCCGGACGGTTCTTTAACGATGGCAATAAATTTAACTTTTCCGGGTTTAACCCTGATCGTTCCCGTATCATCACCAATGATCCCATCTTTTGTTATCTCTATCCTGCCTTCCCTTTCCGCTTTGGTAGGTTTAAAAATAAATTTTACTGTATCGAATTTTTTTATCCTTTCCAGATCATCTTTGGTCTCCCATTCCACTTTAACATCACTGACATAATTATCTTTGGCATCATAACCGGCCGAATAAAACACAAGAGTGTCATCCGTTGTGGTATTGACAGAATATACTTCGTTCCCTTTCCCGTCAGGAGCATCTTCTATCCTGACATAGTGGATTTGGCCCGCTCTGATATCAGTATTGGATATAATAGCGACAGGTCCGTTTTTTGATGCGGCTATTATCCTGCCTTTTACCCTGGCCCTGGCGGGAGAAAAATTGAGCACCTGTGAATTCCTGACATCGATCTTGCGTAACTCACCAGACGAGCTCCAGTCTGCGGCAACATCACCTACATACACATCATTTTTATCAAACCCGGCCGCATAGAGCCTCAGGGTCTGGTCCGTTGTCATTTTTATGAACGTGACCTCTTCTCCCGTAAAATCCGGCCCATCCATTATTTTAATATAGCTCAGACGCCCCGGTTTGACCGTGATCTTTCCTGTTTCGCCGGGGATCAGTCCTTTGAGTGTCGCTTTCATGGTTCCTTCGGTATCAAAGGTAGAGGGTGTATAATTTAACACAGTTGAATATTTATCTTTATCAGGAGAATCTAACGTGCCCGTGGATTCCCACTTCACTTCTATCGGCCCTACAAAATTCCCCTTACCGTCAAATCCGACGGCATACAATTTTAAAACATCGTCAGTGGTTATCTCCCGATCACTGATGACCTTGCCTTTGGCATCAGGCTTATCAACTATTTTAATGCGTATTTTTATGCAATCATAGCTCAGTGTCAGGTAATGTCTGGCTTTTTCATGCCTCGGATTAACTAAAAGAGTACGTTTAAAATAAGGGATCGCCTTTTCACATTCATCATTTTTATATCGTCGTAATCCCTGATAAAAATTGGTTTCCATCTCCTGATACTTGTCATAAGCCTTCTCAAAATACATTCGGGCCCGTTTATGTGATGGTTCCCGATCAAGGACTTTTTTCCACATTTCGGCGGCATTCTTAAAATCACGTGAAATATAGAAATTAACACCTTCAAGAAAGTATGTTTCGATAATATTCGAATTCTTTGTATTGGATTGTACCTGACAGAGTAAGAAATCAGGAAAAATTGAAAAGAATAGAATAATGGTAAAAATTATAAAATATTTTCTATTTTGTTTCATTATTTCAGGAACAAAAATATGCCTTTTTATAAATCTTCGGCATTTTACCCTGATACATTTAATTTAATATATATTTTTTAATTTTCTATTATTTTTTTCAAAGATCTTGATTTGAAACCCTTAATATGGCGTAAGGTTCAAGGTCTTCAGGGGTCTTTAAATAAAACCTATCGCTGATCTTGGCTTCCTTTACTATTTGAAATCCTTTATCCAGAATAACAAATTCATCAAGATCGATGTTCTTCATATTGGGAAGGATCGATTCCAGCTTGTCATCTTTTTTAAGAGAATTCTTAAAGCAGACGCTGTAAATTTCATGCCCTATTTTCTCTTTAATATATCCCACAAATCTATATTGCCTTTTATAGGTTTTTTCCGCACAGAGGCTTTGATGGTCATATCCGAAATAAAAACCCTTGAAAAAAGTCCTGTGACTGACAGCATCAAGTTCCCTCTTCCAGAATGACAGTTTCTTTTTCTGTTTATTATAGTGAGCATCAATAGCATCACGATACACCCGGGTCACATTAGCCACATAGTACAGGCTTTTCATTCTTCCCTCGATCTTGAAAGCATCGATCCCTGCCTCTATCATCTTCGGAATATCTTCGATCATACAGAGGTCTTTTGAAGACAATATCAAACTACCTCTGGGATCTTCCTCAACAGGCAGATATTCATCCCTTCTTTTCTTCTCCTGAAGGACATATTCCCAGCGGCAGGGATGCGAACAATCCCCCCGGTTAGCGCTACGGGAGGTAAAATATTCACTTAAAAGACATCGTCCTGAATAGGAAACACACATGGCTCCATGAATAAAAGTCTCTAAACTCATTTTGGTTTTCTTTTTGATATACGATATTTCTTTGAGTGTCAATTCTCTGGCCGGTATGATCCTTTTTATCCCCAGGGATCGATACAGCTCAGCAGCCTGATAATTGGTGATATTGGTCTGAGTGCTGGCTGTGAGATGAAATTTATCCTTAAAATACTGATGGATAACGGTTACAATGCCAAAGTCAGATATGATCAAATTTTTTACACCGATCTCCAGCAACGTCCCCAGATATGTCTTCAATTCCCTGAAATCAGAATTCCTGAAATAAATATTTAACGTGAGATAAACATTTTTTTTTAATCGTTTTGAGAGATCTATGATCCTGGCGATCTCGGAAAAAGTAAGGTTGCCGGCTCTGGATCGCAGATTGAACTTTTTTCCCCCTAAATAGACGCTATCAGCCCCGTATAAAAAGGCCGTTTTGGCTTTTTCAAGGTTTCCACCCGGAGAAATTAATTCTACCTTTTTCATATCCTGTTAATCTTAAAAATATTAATATCATCAAACATGGATCATGCTTTGTCAATTTGAAGGGCTACTGTTATTGTATCTGGTTAATATCCTCATGGGATTGGATATTAATAACCCTGACCTGTCGTTCGATCTTTTTCATAAAACCTGCCAATACCTTTCCCGGCCCCAGTTCATAAAAGCTTTTAATTCTCTTATTGAGCATCTCCTGCATTGAATTTTTCCAGAGCACGGGGGAAACCACCTGTTTGACCATCAGTTCTTTTATCCTGGCAGGGTCAGTCTCCAGGCTGGCGGTCACGTTCATGATAACAGGTATTTCGGGTTCTTTTAGTTCGACACCTTCCAGGGCCTTACCCAATATTTTATCGGCTGGTTTCATAAGAGGACTGTGGAAAGCCCCGCTCACTTTTAAAATAATAGCGCGAAGCGCGCCCTTTTCTTCTAATACCCTGACCGCCTCCTCGACCCCTTTTTGAGTTCCTGATATTACCAGTTGTCCTGGAGAATTATAATTAACAGGGACAACGATCTCACCCTTATCTGTGATCTGCCGGCATACTTCTTCTACTATATCATCTTCCAGGCCCAGAACAGCTGCCATGGTTCCCGGATTTTTCATTCCGGCTTCAGCCATGGCTTCTCCTCTTATCCTGACAAGATCCAATCCTGTTTGAAAATCGAAACACCCTGAAGCATAGAGGGCAGAATACTCCCCCAGACTGAATCCGGCTACGACATCAGCCTTAATTCCCTTTTCCCTTTTTATCAGGTCATTGACGATAACACAGAGCACATAGATACTGCTCTGTGTATATTTTGTCTGCTTTAACTCTTCCTCCGGGCCTTCAAAACATATCTTTTTTAAATTCGGTATTAATTGGTCTGCCTGATCAAAGTATTCTCTGGCCAAAGAATATTTATCATACAGGTCCTTCCCCATTCCTACGTACTGTGAACCCTGACCGGCAAACAGAAAAGCGGTATTCATTCATCATCCTCCTTTACCATCTGATCAAAGCCGAAGCCCAGGTAAATCCTCCCCCAAAAGCAACAAAAAGAATAATATCCCCTTTTTTCACCTTCCCCTCCTGGACCGCTTCAGCGATGGCCACGGCGATCGTGGCCGCTGAAGTATTGCCATATCGATTGACATTGATATATACTTTGTCATCAGGCAATTCAAGTCTTTTCTGAACAGCCTGGATGATACGCAAGTTCGCCTGATGCGGGACAAGTAAAGAAACATCCTTTTTCGTCATTCCGGCTTTCTCCAGCACTTTTTCCGCAGATAAAGACATCTGCGTTACGGCCACTTTAAAAGTTTCGTTTCCTTTCATTTTAATGTAATGAAGTCTTTTATCAATGGTTGCTTTGGAAACCGGATTAAGAGATCCCCCACCGGGGAGATATAACAGGTCCTTATAAGCCCCGTCACCACCCAGATAGGCAGCGATAATCTCACTTTTTGATTGTGATTCCCTGATAACAGCCGCGCCGGCCGCATCACCAAACAGAACACAGGTATTCCTGTCTTCCCAATCAGTGATCCGGCTTAATATTTCTGAAGCCACGATCAGTATATTCTTATATTCACCGGTACGAATGAACTGATTGGCCATGGAGATGGCATAAATATATCCACTGCAGGCCGCTTCAATATCCACAACGCCGGCTTTACAGGCTCCTATAATGTTCTGAATAAGAGCGGATGTGGCTGGAAAGGGCATATCAGGTGTAATCGTAGCGGTAATAATGAGATCCAGCTCATCCGCTTTTATACCTGCTGCTTTTAAGGCTTGTTTGGCGGCTTTCGCGCCAATAACGGAAGTTGTTTCCTCTCTGGCAGCGATCCTTCTCTCTTTTATACCTGTCCTCGTCGTGATCCATTCATCACTGGTATCAACTATTTTTTCCAGATCCTTGTTGGTTAACACTTTTTTGGGCACGTAATAACCCGTCCCGGCAATATAAGCGTGTTTTAAATGTTGGACCATTATTATCCTCCTCAAAAATTAAGGATTAATTATAAGGAATTTCATTCTTCAAGTCAATAAAAAATTATGAATTTGTCGATTTGTTAAAAGAATAGTCCAGTGTCCTGTAAAACCAGAGTTCTCGACCCGACTCATCCCCAGGAATTGCATGGCAATTCCAGGCCCTGTGAAATTTTTCTTTGAAAAATTTCCAGGACTTAATCCTTGGAATCGTTTTACGATTCCTAAGGGCAATTTTCACGGGGCTTCCTGCTCATGATCAAATCTTTACCATCCCTGGTAGATTTGATCCGATCCGTCCCCAGGAATTGCGTGGCAATTCCAGGCCCTGTGAAATTTTTCTTTTAAAAATTTCCAGGATCAAGTTCCGGAAATCGCTATGCGATTTCTCGGGAGACTTTACCCCGGAAAATCTTCGATTTTCACGGGGCTTCCTGCTCATGATCAAATCTTTACCATCCCTGGTAGATTTGATCCGATCCGCTTCCTGCGGATCGAAAAAAGTGTTGACTTTTAAAATTAATAAATTATATTGACTTCCGTCTTATAAAATAAAACGAGGAGGATAATAATGGCCAGAGTATTTCTTAAAAACATTAAAAAAATATACCCCAATGGCACTCAGGCTGTTTCAGAGGCTAATTTAGAAGTCAAAGATAAAGAGTTTGTGGTTCTGGTCGGTCCTTCCGGATGTGGAAAATCAACGACCTTGAGAATGATCGCCGGATTAGAAGATATTACTGACGGTGAACTATATATAGGCGAAAAATTTGTTAACGATATCCCTCCTAAAGACAGAGATATTGCTATGGTTTTTCAGAATTATGCCCTTTATCCTCATATGACCGTATATGACAATATTGCCTTTGGCCTGAAACTGAGAAAATATCCAAAAAATGTCATTAAAGAAAGGGTGGAAGAAGCGGCCAATATTCTTGGTATACAAAAATTATTATTCAACAAACCAAAAGAACTGTCCGGTGGACAAAAACAGAGGGTGGCTGTCGGCCGCGCTATTGTTCGTAAACCCCAGGTTTTTCTATTTGATGAACCTTTATCAAACCTTGATGCCAAATTACGCGTTGATATGCGTGCCGAGCTATCTAAATTACATACACGCCTTCAAACGACCATGATCTATGTTACTCATGACCAGACAGAAGCCATGACCATGGGGGAAAGGATCGTTGTCATGAAGGATGGATATATACAGCAGATCGATACACCCCTTGAACTTTACCATAAACCGGACAACAAGTTCGTAGCCGGTTTTATAGGTTCTCCTCCCATGAATTTCCTCCAAATGGAAGTGTTACAGGAAAAAAATGATATCTGGCTGGACGAAGGCAGTTTTCGACTGAAAATCCCTAAAGATTATAAAGACATAGTCAAACCTTACATTAATAAAAAAATTTTTATAGGGATCCGACCCGAACATATTTATGATAAACTTTTATACAAAGAATCAGCTCCTGAAACAACCGTCAAGTTGACCGTTGAAGTGGTGGAACCGCTAGGTTCAGAGATCCTCATTTATACATCGAGCGCCAAGAATCAGATCACAGCGAAAGTGGACACCCGAACCGAGGTTCACGTCAATGAAGATATAGAAATGGTTTTTGATATGAGCAAGATCCACCTCTTTGATACAGAAACTGAAAAAGCGATCCTTTGATTATATTTAAATGAGCCATATCCGGACAAGATTTGCTCCTTCACCTACCGGTCATCTGCATATTGGCGGTGTACGTACCGCCCTTTATAATTGGTTGCTTTCCAGAAAGAACAAGGGAAAATTCATTCTCCGTATAGAAGATACTGACCTTGAAAGATCGACAGAAGAATCTGTCAGGGCCATTCTGGATGGGATGAAATGGCTGGGTTTATTATGGGACGAGGGTCCTGAAATCGGAGGTCCTTTTGGACCTTACAAACAATCCGAACGTCTGATGATCTATCAATCCTTTATCGATCAGTTGCTGAAAGAAAATAAAGCCTACAAATGTTATTGCTCGCAGGATGAAATCAATAAAAAAAAGGTAAAGGCTAAAAAAGCCAAAATACCCTATCAATATGACAGAACCTGCCGGCATCTGACTCCCCCTGAATTAGAAAAAAGAAAAAAAGACTCTTTTACCATCAGGTTAAAAATGGATTGGGATGAAGAGATCATATTCAATGATCTTGTCAGAGGAGAGGTTAAATTCCATACATCTCAATTCGACGATTTTATAATAGTAAAAAGTGACGGTTATCCTGTTTATAACTTTGCTGTTGTCATAGATGATGTCACCATGAAGATCGATCATGTTATACGGGGAGATGACCATATATCGAACACTCCCCGCCAGATCCTTATCTATAAAGCCCTGGGGCTATCTCTGCCGGAATTCGCCCATCTACCCATGATACTGGGTGAGGACAAATCCAGATTGAGTAAAAGGCACGGAGCCACATCGGTCCAGCAATTCCGGGAGATGGGCTATCTGCCTGATGCCCTGATCAATTATCTGGCCCGTCTCGGCTGGTCATATGATGATTCCCAGGAGATATTCTCCAGAGAAGAACTGGTCCATAAATTTTCCCTGGAAAAGGTAAGTAAAAATTCAGCTGTTTTTAACTTTGATAAATTAAACTGGTTGAATAATTATTATATTCAACATCTGCCCCTGCAAGAAAAAGTCAGACTTTGCCTGCCCTTTCTCATTAAATCAAAATTGCTGACAGAAAAACAGGCTGATCAAAATCAAGATGTTTTAGAAAAGATCATTGATCTTTTAGGCCCTCGTATTATCCTGTTATCCGATATCATACATCTTGGTGATTTCTTTTTCAAAAACCGGGTCGAGTTTACAAAAGAAGCCCTGGACAGGATCATTTTGAAATTTAATTGCTCATCACTGTATGCTCAAATCTTGCAGTCATTGCCATCGATTATATCCTGGACCAAAGAAGAGATCATAAAAACATTCGAAGAACTTTCAAACCGGATGGATATTAAAAAGAAAGATTTTTTTCAAACGATACGGGTTGCCTTAACCGGCAGCCTCACTTCTCCTGA
Source organism: Spirochaetota bacterium (assembly GCA_016931325.1). Lineage (GTDB taxonomy): Bacteria > Spirochaetota > JAHITG01 > JAHITG01 > JAFGFC01 > JAFGFC01. Next base: position 46,462 of record JAFGFC010000090.1, read on the forward strand.
CCTGATCGGGATTATGCTTATTCTAGGAAAAGAAAAGACGATCTCGAGATTTCAGCAAGCCATTAATGCTATTGATAAAAATAATCTAAGGCCCAAAAATCCGACCGGGTAATACACGTTATCATCAAATTCTGAAATAATAGTAATTGATGCTGCAAATAAAAATATATATATTTATAAATTAACTCTATTGCAAAGGGGTGAAGTTATTAAATGCTTTTAGCCATAGATATAGGCAATACGAATATCGTTATCGGTGTTTTTCAAGACAAAACGTTGCTTGATAAATGGAGAATTTCCACACAGATTAACAAAACAGAAGATGAATATATGTCCCTGCTTGATTCCTATCTGAATAAAAAAAAGTATCATTTTCATTCCGGTATCATATCCAGCGTTGTCCCTTCCCTTGATAAAGTGTTTGAAAATCTGTTTAAAAAGATGTTACGGATCAAACCCATTATTGTTTCCCATAAATTAAATCTCGGTATTCACCCAAGGTATAAAAATCCGGATGAGATCGGTGCTGACAGACTGGTTAATGCTGCGGCAGCGTGTAAACTATATTCTGCCCCCTTGATCATCATTGATTTTGGCACGGCCATTACTGTTTGTTATGTAGATAAAGATAATATTTATCATGGAGGATTGATCCTGCCGGGTATTAATTTAATGCGTCATTTACTTCATAGTCAAACCGCGAAATTACCGGAAGTAGAGATAGTGAAACCGGACTGGATAATCGGAGAAAATACTGAAAAAGCCATCCAGGCAGGGCTTTTTTATCAAACGGCAGGCTCAATGAATTATATTATTGATCTGCTCCTGAAAAAGTACGATAAAAAGTCTAAAATCATCTTAACAGGGGGTCAGGCCAGTCTTTTTAATGATCATTTAGGTCATAAAACCATTATTGAACATGATTTAACCTTGAAGGGTCTTCAAATTATTTTTAGTCTAAATACCGGAGGATAAGAATGAAAATCTATATTGTTTCAGCACAATATATCGGAAGTATAACCGGTGGCGGAGGCATCCATGTGGTTGATCTTTCCAGAGAACTGTCCAAACTCGGTCATGGTGTCATTGTTATTTCCATGGGAATAGGTGATAATAAAAAAGAGGAAACGGTTACCTTGAGTGATCCCTTTAATCCGGACCCCACAAAAAGGGAATCCAAAGTAAAAGTATTCAGATTCTGGACCAAGGATTCCCATCATATATCCGGTCCATTCGAAGGATCAAAACTGGAAGAGATCAACCGATTAGAAGAATTTGGCAGGCAGGTGCTTCAATTCCTGAAAAAGATCAAGGATAAGTCTGTTATTCATCTGCATGGACATTTTATGATACCCAGTATAGCCAAAGAGTTACGAGATAAAGATAATTTTCGTATCATTACTTCAATTCATACATTTGAATCGTTATCAGAGGCGCGCAAAGGGAAAGACGGGGCCGGAGCGAAATTTATTGAATTCATGCAGGAAAAGGAACGTCAGGCTATTAAATATTCTGATTATCTGGTGGTGAGGAGCCATGCGGTAAAGGATCAAATAACTTCGCTTTTCCCCGCTGATGTAAAAAACGCTAATATAGAGATCATATCCAGTGGTGTGTCTTCCGTTTTCATCCACCATCCTTCTCTGGGCGGAGATAAACTCGATCTTTTAAAACAGAAATATCGTATTAAAGGAAAATTTATCTTTAATTTGAACCGGATCGATCCTTCTAAAGGCATCGAGTATGGTATAGAAGCCCTTCCCAAATTAATAAAAAAATTAAAAAAAACCGAAGGAAAAACCAGCCGGGGTGTCTCTATGGTCATAGCCGGGATGATAGAGGATAAGAATCAGTGGTACCTTGAAAGACTGGAAAAGATCGTTAAAAAGCTGGGAGTTGATAAAAGCGTATCCTTCTATACCGATATCAGCGAGGAGGATAAGATCGGCCTTTTTAATCTGGCTGATGTGTTTTTATTATCATCTATTATTGAACCATTTGGAATAACCATTGTTGAAGCCTTATCGAAAAATGTTCCTGTTGTGACGGCAGGAGTAGAAGGCCCTATGGATATCATGGGGGTTAGAAAAGTAGAAAAACCTTTTATCTGGGGAAATGGGGGATTGGTTGTCTATTATAATAATCCCTTAAAACGTTCAGAATATATCAGCGAATCTCTCTTTGCTGTTTTTAAAAACCCGGAAAAAGTATCAAAACTTATTGAAAAAGGAAAGAAAAAAGTGCTCAGTATTTACGCCTGGGAATCGCTTGTTCAGAAGAAATTAAGTATTTACAGGAAGGCTCTGGCTATTAAAAGGAAATAGGGGCTTTTTTGTCTTTCATGAAATCATGAACCCGCTTATATCAGTTATTATTCCCACTTATAACCGGGCCGGTTTTATTCAAAAAGCGGTTCTGTCTGTTTTACATCAGACCCTGGAAGATTTCGAGCTGTTGATCATAGATGACGGTTCCTCTGATAACAGCCGTGATATTATTCTTTCGATCAAAGACTCCCGCCTTAAATATTATTATCATGAACCCAATCATGGAGTTGCCTTCAGCCGCAATGAGGGGATCAAGCGGTCCCAGGCCGGCCTTTTGGCCTTTTTAGATTCTGATGATACATGGGAGGATCAAAAATTAGAGACACAATACAAAGCCATGGAGAAACATTCTGAATATTTAATCTCCCATACCGAAGAAAAGTGGTATAAATCAGGCAGAATTTTAAACCCCCGCACCATTCACAGGAAACATCATGGTGATATTTTCGAACAGTCTTTGAAATTATGTGCCATCAGCATGTCAACCGTTATGATCAAAAAAGAACTTTTTAAGAGAGTCGGTCTTTTTGATGAAAAATTAAAGGTCTGCGAGGATTATGATATGTGGCTCAGAGTCACATCCCGATTTCCCGTCCTTCTTATTCCCCATGTTCTCACAATCAAACAGGGTGGTCATAAAGATCAGATCTCACAACAATATATCGGTATGGATAAGTGCAGGATCTACTCACTTGCCAAGCTGGTTGAAAGCGGAATATTATCCGATCATAAATTAAAGTTAACCCTGGATGAACTGGACACAAAATGCGATATTTACGGAAAGGGATGTTTTAAACATGGTCATGAAAAAGAAGGGATTTTTTTTCTAAATTTTAGTAATCAAAATAAATTCAATTTTGAAAAAATAAATTTATCGTTGAAAGTTAAACATTAGAACATCGTTTTAAATTCCTTTTCATTTATGGAAAACAATAATAAACTATACAGGTTCATTAAAGATAAACTTTTCATTGTTTCCGGTCTTAACAAACAGAATGAAATAGCACGTTTAATCTTCGAAATCCTGAAAAAATACAATTATTCGTTAAACGAAATGCTCGCTTTAAAAGAAATCAAAGACTACCGAAAGGACAGGATCTTTGACTTTAACAGGATAAAAAAAATACTCATCAATTTAAGGTATCCTGAAACCTCAAAACAGGGTCAAATAAGAAATAATGATATATTTTTACCGCCATTACATAAATCAAAATTTAATCGAAAATATTTTTATTCCGGTTCATTCAAGCCCCGGAAGATATACGTTGAGAAAAAAGCCTTATCATCACCCCTCTCCCTCAAGATATTGTCACAATTCGGCCACATGAAACCTGTTTTAATTGACAGGTTAAAAGATATCCAAAGGGACCACGGCTCTTTTCTTTCCACTATGGGAAAAGACGAATTATTTCTTGTCCATCAAAATTATGATATAATCAAGCCCTGCCCCTGTTCTAAAAATGTGTTATCTTGCGGATACTATATATTGAATATTGGATTTGGATGTCCTTATGACTGTTCGTACTGTTATCTCCAGCATTACAGCAATTTTCCCGGCATTATCCTTCCTGTTAATATAAATGATATCCTTGAAAAACTGGGATACTATCTGAAAAAATCTATAATACCTATGAGGCGTATAGGAACGGGGGAATTTACCGATTCTCTTGCCTTAGATCCTGTAACGGGATACACTATACCACTTTTGAACTTTTTTGAATCCTCTGACTATATCTTGGAACTAAAGACGAAAAGCACCCATATCCATGAACTGTTAAATCACAGGCCCTTGAAGAATGTTGTTGTCGCCTGGTCTGTTAATCCTCAAAAGGTGATCGATCAGGAAGAATGGTTCACGCCTTCACTCGATGAACGATTGAGGGCTGCTGAATCAATTCAAAGAGCCGGTTATCCTGTGGCCTTTCATTTTGATCCCATTCTGTATTACCCCGCCTGGGAAAAAGACTATGATAGTGTAATAGACAAAATCTTCACCTATACACGTGGCCATATTTCCTGGATAAGTCTGGGGACCTTGCGTTTTCACAGAAGCCTGAAATCTATTATTGAATTGAGGTTTCCTCAGAATAAAATACTCGACAGCGAACTTTTGATCGATCCATCTGATAAGAAAATGCGTTATCCTCACTTTGTCAGAAAATCGATTTTGTCCCGAATGATCAGGACATTACGGTCATATAATAAGCATATTAATATTTATCTTTGCATGGAGCCCGGGAAAGTCTGGACTGAATTGAATATCCGTTTAAATAAATTTTAATTTTATTATCTTGACAACATAGTCAATATTATTTATTATTATTTCAAATGCCCCTTGATAAAAAAATATTTAATATTTCCAATATTCTCACTATTTCACGTGTTCTTATTCTGCCTTTTGTTGTGATCGTATTAAAAAAGAATACGTACCAGTATAATTTTATCTTCCTGGGAATATTATTGTTTATGATCCTCACAGACTTTCTGGATGGATATTTTGCCAGGAAATTCGATCTTACCAGTTCCCTGGGGAAGATACTTGACCCCGTTTCTGACAAGATCATCATTATTGTCATTACCTTTCTCATCACAAAATACAGAAACTTTCCCTTATGGGCTTTTTACATTATGGCAGGTCGTGAACTCGTCATTTTATTGGGCGCTGTGGTGATATTTAGGAAAAGAAAAATACTTGTGACTTCAAATATTATTGGAAAATTTTCTGTTTTCCTTATCACGCTTTCCATTTTAGGGTATATCTTTCTTGATGCGCGTTATAACCCGTTGCCCTTTATTCTGCTGATCATAGGTATAATAATCTATTTAATCTCTTTTGTAAGTTATACGGTAAGATATCTGGTTATGATGTCATACACACCCAGACTGGAAAAGTACAAAATATTCACAGATTCAAGATTCTTTTAAGTTTACTTGGTTGAAGTTTCGCTACCACCAGTGCCTGACGTTTTCTTCTCTTCCTTGTAAGAGGTAACTTCTTCCCATCTTTCGACACCTCTTTCATTTATCATATTGTCACCATCATAGGTATCCGTATAGGTATCTACAATAGCTTCAATAGTGTCGAGATAGAGATAATATACCCCTACGATCTCATTAGGATCATGCCGAATGATAATTCTGGTGATATCCATTGGCTTATACTGAGGTACATATTTAGTGTAATAAGGAATATACATGGGGATCCTGGCAGGCATATGTTTCCATCCACGGAAATTCAAAGAACCCAGGTCAATAGGGTATTCTACACCCTGGTAACTTTTAACCCAGATCTCCAGTCTATGCCTGTAGTTTCTTCCACAGGCCCATATAGAGAGACCTTTTAGTTTTCCAACAACTCTTATAGGTGTGGGAGGAGTGATCTCTGTCCATGTAAATCCTCTGTGGTAGGTCCAGGCTTTGAGACCCAGACAATACTGCTGTGAGCCATATTTTGATTTATATGCATCAGTAGCGGGAGCACCAACAACTTTTTTAACTCTGGCCATACCCTGGTCTGAAGGCATCAAAGCCCTCCAGGTATCGGAATTTTCAAAATCCTCAATGAGTTTTAGCTCAAGATTTTGTTGACTTGTATCACGAGGAAAAAACAGTCCTGAAAATTCTGTCCCTGTTTGTTTCCCCGCGGTTTCCTGTTGTGCAAAGCTGATACCGCACAAAACAAATAAAATAATTAAAATGCTGGTGATCCTTCTCATGGCCTTTACTCCTTTGATAAATTTTTACCAATTATCTTTGAGATCATAACCATCATATCGCTGAATATAAACATCTGTTATGACCTTCATGTGATCTATATACAGATAAAATCGATCGGCTTTTTCATCAGGATCAGATCGTAAAACATATTTGATGAATTTTAATGGTTTTTCTGCCGGTAAATATTTCTGTTCCTGAGGGATATAGCTGGGAAGATCCCTTGACAGATTGCGCCAGCCCGGGAAATTTAATTTTCCCATATCCAGAGGATAGATAAACCCGTTAAAATCTTTGATCCAGATCTCTAAATTGTACCGATAATTCCTTCCGGCCACCCAGACATCAATAGATTTACATTTTCCGGGTATAGGGATGAATCTTTCGTTTTCAGGATTAGGAATAGGAATAGCGAAAAGCGGCTGAATATCAGGATACATCTGGGGAGAATACACAGGGGGTAGAACTTCCATAAAATTATATCCTTTTGTTTTGAACGCGGTTTTCGCGCCCAGACACCATTTTTTCTTCTCTGCAGGGACGGCCAGACTCCAGGGGCCTCCTTCAAATTCTTTAATACCGGTTTTTTCTTTATCACTATTCTCTGATGTTTCACCAATGATCCATTTGGAGATATCTTCTTTTTTCTCAAAGTCAGCCAGTACAGGAGCCTGAATGCTGACAACTTTCTGAACGATTATCTCCTGGGATATTAAAGTAGAAATACTGGTAAGCAAAAGAAGAACCGAAAAAATGATTGTAAAAATCCTTTGCATTTTACTTCTCCTTTTAATTTTTAATCTTATCTATATATCTATAAAAATTCTACCATATTTACAACAAAATGTCAAGTCCTTTACGGGCCTGCTTTGTATATCGGCAAAAAGCATAAGAAATTTAACCTTTTTTCATTTTTTTTATCTTTAGTTCCCGCTTGTAGGCCTCTTCCCTCATGTTATCAACATAATTGACATCTTCAAAAGAATAGGTGAATTTGGTATGGATATCATATCGACCTTCAACAATAGCAACGACATCTTCAACCATTACCAGTTCTTCATTAGTGGGAATGACAAAAATTTTAATGGGAGAAGCCTCCTTGCTTATTAAGAATTCGTGATTTTTACTCACGGCTTTTCTATTTAACTCCTTATCTAATATTATACCCAGATTTTCCATATTATCAAGTGCTTTTTCTCTTAACCACCAGGCTTTCTCCCCTGCTCCGGCCGTAAAAGCCATGGCATCAATGCGGCCCAGAGCCGCAATATAAGATCCAATATACTTTTTCATACGATGCACTTCCATTTCAATGGCCAGTTTACATCTCTCATTTCCCTCAAGGGAAGCCTGAAATATATCCCTGCGGTCCACATATTCTCCGGTGATCCCTTTCAATCCGCTCTCTTTATTAAGGATCGTAATAACCCTTTCACTTCGCACCAGCTCCATTTCACTGATATAACTCACAATAGCCGGATCGATATCTCCGGACCGGGTCCCCATGATCAGACCTTCCAGAGGCGTGAATCCCATACTATGTTCATAAGCTTCACCATTTTTGATCGCGGTAAAGCTGACACCGTTACCGATATGACATGTGATAAGATTAACATCAGAAGGCTTTTTCCCCAACAGGGCGGCTACACGCCTGGAAACATACAAATGCGAAGTCCCATGAAAGCCATATTTCCTGATACCATATTTGGAATACCATTCATACGGCCCCGCATACAAAAAGGTATGTTTGGGCATGGTATGCAAAAAAGCGGTATCCATAATAGCGATATGAGGAATACGGGGCAGGATATCCATAGCTGATATGATACCCAATATATTATTTGGATTATGTAAAGGAGCCAGGGTGGATAGATTACGGAATGTTTTTACCACCTTTCCTTCTGGCCCGTCAACAAGGACAGATTTTGTAAAATGCTCGCCGCCATGAACCACACGGTGCCCGACTGCCGTAATGACCGATAGCGACTGAATGACTCCTACTTTTTTATCAAGCAGGGTATGAATGATCTCTTTTATGGCCTCATGATGGTCAGGAACAACTTCATGCTTGACATGTTCTCTTCTATGAGGCACCTGATGCCTGATTAATGACCCTTTGATCCCGATTCTTTCCACTATGCCTTCAGCCATAACTTCATGATTTTTCCAATTAAACAGGGAATATTTCACTGAAGATGATCCGCAATTAATGGTTAGAATAACAACAGACTTTTTAGAACTTTTTTTCTGGGGCATCTTTCTTTTTCCTTAATGATCAATTTATAAAAGACCGGAATAAAAAAGCAGAAAAATAAAACAGCTGGTAAAGAAAATAGTTGAAAAAACTATGATTAATATATTCAACGAATTATTTCCTGCTTTTTTCTCTCTTAATGATCCCATTGTCGAGATTTTAACCGGCATCCATATTTTTTCTCTTTCCCATTCTTTTTGTTTCTGGCACATATGAGCAAGATATTCAAAACCTTCCCATGGGGTCGTATCTGAAGAATACTCTTTTTGTTTATCATGGGCTGCCAGCAATTTATAATTTCTTCTATCCCAAAAATCTATTATCTCATGTCCCAGTATACGATAGATGGATTGAAAATCCATGATTTCATTATAGACCTGCCTGCCCAGATGATCAAAAAAATCCATAATGGCTTTGGAATGCCTTAATGAATTCCTGATAGGGTCATCATTGGAATAGAGATGGTTATCTGAAATATATTCGAGACATTTCTGGCGGGACTCGAGCATAGAGGTTGAATTCCATATTCTCTCAATATTAAGCAAGATCTGGATCAGATTCTCTTTTTTAACATTATTAAAATAGATCATGATCGTGATCCCAATAACCAGCATAATGAATACAACAATAGAAAAAATGACCAAAAATGATGTATGGCTCGGGAAATAAAAAAGATACCCTTTCGCATTCAGATCCACTCCCTGGATAATAAGAAATAGAAAAAGTGATAATAAAAATAATATTTTTTTCATTTGATCCTGGTTAACCAGCCATGCCTGTCTTCCGTTTTTCCTTCAATAATATTGAAAAATTCTTTCTGCAGTTTCTTTGTTACAGGACCTGCTTTTCCCTTACTCACGACAATGTTATCGATTTTTATAACAGGGGTGATCTCCGCCGCGGTTCCCGTTAAGAAGACCTCATCTGATACATATAATGATTCTCTGGGCAATACATGTTGTTTAACAATAATACCCAACTCTCTGGCCAGAACAAAGATACAGTGTCTCGTGATCCCGGGTAAAATGGAAGAACTGGTAGGAGGAGTGAAAATCACTCCATTACGCACAATAAAGACATTTTCACCTGACCCTTCGGAAACAAAACCATAGCTGTCAAGGGCAATTCCTTCATCATACCCATCCAGAAGTGCATCGATCTTGATAAATTGTGAATTAGCATAATTACCGCATATTTTTGCCATAGAGGGGAACGTATTCGGGGCTGGCCTGTTCCACGAAGATATTTTCACTGAAATACCATTCTCCATGGATCCTTCACCAAGATACTTTCCCCAATCCCATGCTGCGATCATCACATCAATAGGACATTTAAAAGGATTCAAGCCTAAAAACCCGAACCCTCTATAGATGAGGGGTCGGATATAAGCCTGCTTTAATTTATTGATCTTTACCGTGTCAATAATGGCTTTGGCAAGTTCATCAACAGAATAGTCCGGTTCCATTCTGAATATTTTTGCCGAATCGAAAAGTCGACCGATATGGTCTCGTAAACGAAAAATAATACTGGCCTTACTAGAATGATAACATCGGATCCCTTCAAATACTCCGCTCCCATAATGAATGACATGAGAAAGGACATGTATTTTGGCATCTTTCCAGTTGACAAATTTTCCGTTCATCCAGATCTTTTCAGCTTTGAATGGCATGAACTATCCTCCCCGGATATGTAGTGAATATGTTCAAGAGTATCAATGTTAATTATCGACAATTTCAATAATAATAACTTTGTTAAATATTGTCAATATATTTTTCGACGAACAGGATGATCGTCGGGTCGAATCCCCAGGGATGGAAAGGATTCGACCAAGAACAGGATGATCGTCGGGTCCAATCTACAGGATGTAGATTGGATCGGATCTTCATGGACGAAAAGGATCCGATCAATCCCTCCCCTGCAATTTGGCCCTCTGGAATTTCTTCGAAATTCCAAGGATTAAGTCCTGGAAATTTCTTTTCAAGAAATTTCACAGGAAAGATTTTCACGGGGCCAATAATGCTACGCATTGCACGGGACAATCTCTAAGGATGGTAATAATAAAAAAACCGATGGGCTTGCAGCCCATCGGCCTTGATCTATTTCTTTTTTGACTTTTTCGCAGTCTTTTTTGGCTTTTTTTCTTCAAGCACGGCCTGAGCGGCGGCTAATCGGGCAATGGGAACTCTGTACGGTGAACAACTGACATAATCTAATCCTGTTCTATGACAGAACTTGACAGATCGGGGTTCACCTCCGTGTTCTCCACAGATACCGATCTTTAAATTCTTCCGTGTCTTTCTCCCCAGTTTCACAGCCGTATCCACCAGCCTTCCGACTCCTCCCTGGTCAAGCACCTGGAACGGATCATATTCATAGATACCCATCTCCACGTATTCTCCCAGAAATTTACCGGCATCATCTCTGGAGAAACCACAGCCCATCTGGGTCAGGTCATTGGTACCGAAAGAGAAGAATTCCGCTTCTTCAGCGATCTCATCAGCGGTTATGGCGGCCCGGGGTACTTCGATCATCGTTCCTATCTTGTAATCCAGGGTTGTCTTTTTTATATTGTTTTCCTGAAATACTTTCTGGATGACTTCTTCAGCCTGCTTTGTGGTTATACTCAGTTCCTTTACATGTCCTACAAGAGGGATCATGATCTCCGGGTGAACCGGAATGCCCTCTTTTTTCACATTAATGGCGGCCTCCATAATGGCCCTGACCTGCATGGCCGATACTTCAGGATAGGTTAAACCCAGGCGGCATCCTCTATGGCCTAACATCGGGTTGAATTCATGCAACTGCTCTACTGTTTCTTTAATCATAGAAACAGTCACATTCATGGTCTCGGCCATTTCCTGTTGCCCTGCATCATCATGCGGTAAAAATTCATGCAAAGGCGGATCAAGTAACCTTATCGTACAGGGTCTGCCTTTTAAAGCTCTGAATATACCCATAAAATCTGAACGCTGAAGGGGTAACAGCTCGTTTAACGCCTTGTTATATTGCTCTAAAGGTTGCTTTAATTTTTCTTCTATGCTTTTCTTCTGCTGTGGGTTCTCTGTCTGAGCCAGTTGTTCTTTCAAGGATTTGACTGTCTCAGCCACAAGGATAAGCCTGCGGAAACTGATGATCCTGTCCCCTTCAAAGAACATATGCTCTGTACGGGTCAGACCAATACCTTCCGCTCCGAATTTTACAGCTACCTCTGTATCATGAGGGGTATCAGCATTAGTCCTGACTCCCAGCTTTCTTGTTTTATCAGCCCATTTCATAAGAATACCGAAATTTCCTGAAAGAGATGGCTCTACTGTTTTTATTTTATCCAGATAGACATTACCCAATGAACCATTTAAACTGATCCAGTCCCCTTCTTTTACGGTCTTGCTGCCTGCACGGAATTGTTTATTAGTATAATCCACAATAATATCACCGGCTCCGGCGACACAGCATTTTCCCATTCCTCTGGCCACAACAGCGGCATGTGATGTCATACCACCACGGGCTGTCAAAATCCCTTTGGCCGCATTCATACCACCAATATCTTCCGGACTGGTCTCGATCCGGCAAAGGATCACTGTCTCACCTCTGGCTGCCCATGCTTCGGCATCATCGGCATTGAAGACCACCCTACCCGAGGCAGCGCCGGGTGAAGCGGGTAATCCTCTGGTGATCTTTTCTGCATTTTTTTCTGCGTCAGGATCAAACGTGGGATGCAACAGCTGGTCAAGATCATTTGGATTGATTCGCATGATGGCCTGTTCAGGAGTTATCAGTTTTTCCTTTACCATTTCTACGGCCATTCTCACCGCCGCCTCCGCTGTTCTTTTTCCTGTTCTGGTCTGTAACATATACAGGGTTCTATCTTCAATGGTAAACTCTATATCCTGCATATCATGATAATGTTTTTCAAGAGTGCTTCTTACTTTTAACAACTGATTGTATGCCTTGGGCATCTGTTTTCCGAGATCTGATATGGGTTCGGGAGTTCTGATCCCGGCCACAACATCTTCGCCCTGCGCATTCATCAGGAATTCTCCATAAAATTTATTTTCACCGGTAGATGGATTACGAGTAAAGCAAACTCCGGTACCGGACGTTTCTCCCATATTTCCAAAAACCATGGTCTGAACATTAACCGCCGTTCCCAAAAGTCCTTTGATATCATTGATGGCTCTGTATTTTATGGCTCTGGGATTATTCCATGAACCAAATACAGCATCAATTGATTTATGTAACTGCTCACGGGGGTCGGTTGGGAAATCTTCTTTTGTATATTTCCTGTAGACGGCCATATATTCTTTTACAACGTTTTTCAGATCCTGGGTTTTGAGCTGCGTATCTAATTTGGCATTGGCACTTTTTTTAACGCGGTCAAGGGCATGTTCAAATTCATCATGAGGGACATTCATAACGACATCACCGAACATCTGGATGAACCTTCTATAAGCATCCCAACCGAACCGCTCATTATTGCTTTTCTTGATAATGGCCTGTAACGTTTCCTCATTTAAGCCCAGATTCAGAACGGTATCCATCATCCCCGGCATGGAAACAGCCGCTCCGGAGCGAACAGAAACGAGCAAAGGATTGGTACCATAACCGAAAGTTTTCCCTGTCACTTTTTCCAGTTTTTTCAGGGCTTCTTCCACCTGCTTTTCCAGACCAGCCGGCCATTTCTTACCGGCTTTATAGAACATTTCGCAGGCTTCTGTCGAGATTGTAAACCCTTCGGGTAC
>JAFGFC010000010.1 GCA_016931325.1 Spirochaetota bacterium
CTGCTCATTGGATTAATAATATAATAATATTTTTCTAAAAACAAACATTTTTTAATATTATCATTCCTGACAAACTTCGAATCTTGGTACCAAGCCCCCCTGTGGGGGAACTTACTATAAAAGACTTGACATTTCCTGTATGTTGTATATATTACCCCTTACATTAATGAGGAGAAAAACTAATGGCTAAATGCGATATATGCGGCAAAGGAACGATTTTCGGAAATAATGTGAGTCACTCGAACAGGAAAACAAGAAGAACATGGAAGCCGAATATACAGAAAGTGAAAGCCAATATCAACGGCAGTGTCAAAAGGATCAAAGTCTGTACTCAATGTCTCCGTTCCGGCAAGATAAAAAAAGCTATTTAGTGAAAAGCGAGCGCTCCAGAAGGTCTTCAGACAGTTTTAAAAAGGACTCTGACATTTTTTCAATTCTATCGTAATGTTCATCCGTATAGACCAGTTTGCCTATTGTATTTTTTCTCTTCCGTATCTCATCGGTCTGGGTAATCAGCTTTTCAGAGATATCAGCGATACCCTCAACGGACTGACTCAATTCCTTCATTATATTTTCCGTCTGGATCACAAAAGTGAAATACTTGGCCAGTTCCTCTTTATCCAGACCTTTTAATTCCTTGTGATATGTTTTTAATCTGGCATCAGCCTGTTTCAACCTGTGAAGGGCTTTTAATATATTTTCACTTGAGATGGCCACGCTCTCCCTGAAGGAAGGACGCATCCTTCTGATATTTTGTTTAAATGTATAAAGCAACCGTGACGCCCGGTCAAGAATGACAGGAAGCGGGGGAGGGGGTCCCTGGACTTTGGAATAAACAAATTCCTGTGACAACCTGGCCAGATTTTGCTGAATGATCTCTATGCCCATGGCGTCATTACCCTGCAAGAGGCTTCCCGGCTGGATGTAATTATCAGGACCCTGTGTCCTTGGCGGGTCGATTTCAATGTAACGGGATCCGACAAATCCCACGGTATAGATGCTGAATTCGGATCCTTCCTTGATCCTGAAATTTTTCTTGATATACAGGAGCGTTTCAACATAATAACCTGCAGCGTATAGATCTTTGACAAATCCTACTGACATCCCTCCCAGATATTTGACAGGCGCCCCTTCTTTAAGATCACCGATAAACCGAAAATTTACTCTGAGAGGATAATATCTTTCAACATCTCTTTCGAAAATGCCATAAAGCAATAGAATGACCATAATCATCAGGATAACAAAGCTGATAATGCCGGCTTTTCTGGCCGTGATTTTATCAATAATGATGTTATACATCCTTTTGAAAAAATAATGGATTAAATCGTATTGGCAAGGATAATTTCTATATTATAACATGTAACCAAAGAACAGCTTCATTATAGGGGAAAGATAAAAACAGATATTTAAATTACAGATATTATCTTTCTAAGGTCAATTATTCTTTGTAAAATCTATTAGTAGTTTTTCGTTTTTCGTTTATCGTTCCATAATATATATAAACGTTAAACGTAAAACTATGAACGATATACTACCTTATATTTCACTTTCAAATAGATATATCTACTTATTAATAAAGAAACTTGACGCCGATGCCGTAGATGTTCTCATCGACTTTTTCGCTCCAGGCCACCTGCCCGTAAAATTTGATCTGATGATGGTCCTTTTTCACAAACCCTTCAACACTGTCCAGTTTATTCAATGGCACATCATTGAGGAGAAAGGATATCCCGCCTTTGCTGATGTCCTTGATCGTGTTCAATTTTTTATTCAAACCGGCGGGCCGGATGAAATGCATATAGACCTTTGACTGGCCGGTTACCGGGATCCTTTTAAATTCTCTCCTTTCATGCGGATAATTGCAGACTTTGTTCTTTCCCTCATATTTAGCGCGGTAGAGGGCTGATTTAGCGATCATATAAAGTTCTAACGCATCCTTTTTTGTGTCAATAAGAAAAGTGGCGACACCACCGCTCACGGTTATTTTTTCCCGGGTATAGACACTCACTTTTTCCCTGATCTTTTCTGCCACTAAAAATGCGTCTTTTTTTGTTGTATTGGGCAGAAGGAGGATAAATTCTCCTGATTCATAACGGATCGCCACATCTGAAACCCTGATAGATTTTTCAATGACACGCGCCGTTTCTTTCAAGATCTGGTTGGCCTGATCCAGGCCCCAGTTTTCTATGATCTTTTGAAAACTATCCAGATTGATGACCACCAGGGATAAAGGGTTCTGGTTCCTGACGGATTCGGCGATCTCTTCTTTTATCTTTTTTTCATAAAAGTTTATATTATAAAGTCCTGTGACATCATCGATAAGGATCTTTTTGGCCATGTCGAGAAGATAGTTCCCGTCAATGATCACAGGGGTCTTGATATGCTTGCTCACGATATTCGCCAGATAATCCATGGTCGCGACATGTATCCCTACGTTCCGGCGCAGGAATTTATTCAACCGGTGCATATGGGAAATGATCCCCTGCCAGATCTTTTTCGCTTCGGCAGGCTGAAATTTAAGATGGGTCAGCTTGTAGAGGATGAGTGAAAAGATCTGATGCCTGTATCTGTCGATCAGGTCATCAACGATCTTTTTTGTCTGGTTATCCACCAGGTCTTTGTCCACGAACCCCGGTATGATATCATAACTATAATTATCCAATGCATTAAAATCCAATCCTTTCATTTTTATCACCTTCTTCTCTCTTCCTAATGGATTAGACAGAGACGAAGAAAAAAAGTTCCTTAAAAAAGTTGAAAAATAAAATAACAGACTTATATTAAGGGTACAGGACAAAGGACAGTAAGTTCATGTAAACAGGAGGTGTAGGATGAGGCAAATAGTCATTATCTTTGCAATCATTCTTTTCTTATTTTCCTGCGGGGGCACAAAAGCAAAGATCGAGATCGACTACCCGGGTTCCTGGGAAGGCGCCATTTCCAGAGGGTGGTCCAAAGCGGAATTTATCAAAGGAAAAGGAAAAAAGGTCATCGAGATAGGAGATGTGGACTATACCGGCGCCACGGTCCAGAAGACGGATGATAGAACGGATACGTTATCGGTCAAAATCATTGATGTTAAGACAGGCAAGCTGTTATCCGGCGGGGCCAGTGACGTGGATATCGTGACGGTCGATCATGTTTTCAAGAAATAGAACTTAGTATTTATATTCCGTTACCTTTACCGGCTCGTATTTCTTTTTACCGAATTTATCCACATAATCATATTCTTCTTCTTCGCTGAGATTACCTTTATCATTATACTTGTATATGAGTTTTCCCGTGAGCACCTCTTCGGCATTATACTGCAGGGCTTCGACGTGATTCTCTTTCTTATTACGCTTATAAACGATCATAAAGCCTACAGGACTGTCTGTCGAGTAGATCCATTTCACTTTATTCCCTTTCCCGTCATAAACATAGTTATTCTTTGAAAAAAATTTATCATCTTTCGTGTAAGTGATATCTTCTGTGAGATTGCCTTTCTCATCATATTGAAATACCTTGGTCCATATCAGGCTGCCGTTTGAATTATACCATTTTTCTTTTGTTTTCTGCCCGGCGGCATTATACTCGACCAGGACCTTGTTTTTTACAGACCCGTCTGAATGATATCCTGACTCCTCGATCAGATCCCCTTTATCGTTATATCGAAATACACTCTTATAGATCAGGGCTCCTTTCGCATTGTACATGTCTATCTCTTTTTTTACCTTATCATCATAGCTGTGGACATATTTCGATTTCATCCTGTTTTTAGAATTGTAAATGACACTTTCTGTGATATTGCCGTCCTTGTTGAATTTTGTCACTTCTTTTTCATACAAAGTTTTGTCGGGTTTTCCGAATTTTTCCCGTATCTCATAGACCAGTTTTGTCTGTTCCTTGACGTTCCCTTTGATACCCATCTTTTCCAGGTCATTTTTAGGCTGTGCTGATACAAGACCTGTAAAAAAGATGCAGAGCCCAAGGGATAAAAGATGTATTTTTTTCATTTCTGTCTCCTGAATGGCGAATAATATAAACTAATGTAGAATATACAGATAAGAAATTTGTTGTCAATAGATTTGGGATTTGGCGTTATTTGTCAGTGTATGGTGTATTTTTATTTATTTTAAATCCGATGGACATTAATGATATGATTAATGTAGCATAAATGACAATAAGGGCTACCAGGCTCAATATCATCACGGCAGCTGCCTCAGGTATAATTTTGAAAACCATATTTTTTCCAACATTAAAAGAAACAACAAAGCTTGATAATTTATTAACTAATAAATAGAAAATAACAAGCATATTAATTGATGTTATAAGAAAAGATCTTTTCCAGACTGCTTTTATAATGCTCATTTCTTTTTGATTATTCTGACGCATTTTATCAACAAGATCGGTACAATTATTTTTCATAAATAAATAATATAACAGCATTACCAGGCCAGGAATTAATATGACATGCAATATCATGGGCATATTATTAAAAGTTAAATTTAAATTAATAAATGTACGGTGAAATAGAAACAGGCTTGTTTTCTGGATCAGTATAAATTTAGAAGAGGAAAACAATCCGGCTGGAATAAGAGATAGAAATATGATACTGAGTAATATCTTCTCTCTGCGTAATATGAATACTAATGAATAGACAGCAAGGAATGAAATAATAATCTGTACAGTAATTAGTATGGCACTTTTTGCCAGGTCCAGGCCTATATATTTAAGTATTGAAATTTGATTGAAAATATAAGTATAAGATGAGAA
>JAFGFC010000091.1 GCA_016931325.1 Spirochaetota bacterium
GCTTCTTTAGAATCTCTTTATTCTACTTGTTATACTTTTATTGACAGATTTTACATTTATCTCGATAAAAAGCAAAATAAATTTATCGTGACACTGGAATCGAAAAGTAAAAAAAATATAAAGATGAAAAGCATTGAAGGAGAGTTCAAAAACGAACTTTTAAACAATCTACTGAGAGAAGAGATCTTGAAAAATAATTTCAAGATCAGAGAATATATCATCAATCAAGCCCTTTATTCAGCGGCTCCTCAGGAAACAGATGAATTTTTAAAAAACGTTGAAGAGGATTACCTGGACGATCCTTTAGGAATTGCCATTCCCTGGGAGGAAAAACCAAAACCCAAGAAAAAAACCGGGAAAAAGAAAAAAACCGGTAAAAAAGGAAAATCCGGGTGATTTTCAAATTAAATAAAGAGATTTATCCCAAAAAGGCGATCAGGAGATCTATCAATTTTTATAAAAAGATAGCGAA
The DNA here is from genome assembly GCA_016931325.1 of Spirochaetota bacterium. GTDB lineage: Bacteria > Spirochaetota > JAHITG01 > JAHITG01 > JAFGFC01 > JAFGFC01. Next base: position 473 of record JAFGFC010000091.1, read on the forward strand.
ATTTAAATTAAAAGAGACGAAGAACTATTATATCATTTCGGGCAAAGTGGAAAAAGAGAAAGAAGAGTTAATCATGAATGAATTTGTTAATTTTGTTTTAGGCATTATCAGGCAGTAAAAATGATAGAGATCAAACTTCCCAAAATAAAAGTCAATTCCCAAAAAGTCGGTTTTTTTAGATTTAAAAAATCAAAAAATAACAGATATCTTTTAACCAATGATCTGGGTGAATATATCATTCTTCCAGCCCGTGATTTTCAAAAGTTTGTAAAAGGAAAAATCAGAGAAACAGATCCGGTCTACCCCATCTTGCAGGAACAGGGTTTGATCAGGGATAAAATGGATTTTTTCACCTTGATCTCCGAGTATCAAAAAAAGAATCTATTTTTGTATCAGGGTCCGAGTTTACATATCATTGTTGTTACATTGCGCTGCAATCAAAAATGTGTTTACTGCCAGGCTTCTTCACGGGGAGAGAATGAAAAGGGCTATGATCTGGACATGGATTCAGCTAAAAAAATAGTGGATATTATTTTCACGTCACCATCGCAATCCATTGCCATTGAATTTCAGGGCGGAGAACCATTATTGAATTGGCCGGTCGTTGAATTTATTATTAAATATGCCAGGGAGAAGAATAAAACTGAAAACAAGGATCTGGAAATGCGATTGGTTTCGAACTTTTCGTTAATGGACGAAGATAAACTGGGTTTTCTGGTTAATCATTCTGTTACGTTATGTACCTCTCTTGATGGTCCGGAAGAACTTCATAATAAGAACAGGATCTGGTTGAAGGGTAACAATTACAAACATACAATAAATTGGTTGAAAAAAGCTCAAAAGGTATATAAAAATAAATTAGAGAACATATTTCGACCGGGCGCTCTGGTTACGGTAAGCCGCCTTTCATTAAAGTATCCCAAAGAAATTGTGCAAGAATATATAAACAGGGGAATTGAGGCCATCTTTATCAGACCCATGACACCCCTGGGAGTGGCTAAGGACAGGTGGGAGCGGATCGGTTATTCGGCTGAGGAATATATTAAATTTTATAAAAAAGCTCTCAGCTATGTTATCACATATAATTTAAACAATCCAAAAACTCGTTTTCATGAAAATTTTGCAAAGATCATACTGGCCAAGATCCTTACGGAATATGATCCGAATTATCTGGAATTACGGTCACCCTGCGGTGCCGGGATCGGTCAGATTTTATATAATTATGATGGCAGGATATATACCTGTGATGAAGGCAGAATGGTGGGAGAAGAAACATTTTGCATCGGTGATGTAAAAAAAGACAGATATGAGGATATTATTTCACACTCAACAGTAAAAAGTCTCTGTCTGGCATCCTGTCTTGACGGGCTGCCCTGTGATTCCTGCGTCTATAAGCCATACTGCGGAGTCTGCCCCATTTATAATTATGCAACTTCCGGCAATATCTTCAGCCAGATGCCTTTGAACGATAGATGCAAGATCATGAAAGGAACTCTGGATTTTATTTTTGAAAAAATCGAAAATAAAAGAATAAGAGAGATATTCGTTAAATGGGCAAAGTATACCTTGCCGGAGTCAATGAATAAAAATAGGGACAGATGATCATGCTGTTGCTGTGACAGGTGAAACAGGGCTTTCACTAACAGGGAATCTTATACTTCAGAGTTTAATAATTAACCGTGACATCAGAGAGGGATAAAGGGCATGGATAAAAATTATCTCACATTGATCCTTACTTTAAAATGCAATCTTGCGTGCCATTTCTGTCCTGTGAAAAAAAAGAATGTTTCTCTGGATTTTAAAACAGCTAAAAGAGCCGTTGATTTTTTTCTTTCTTTAAAAGGGAAAAGAAAAACAATAAAATTGTTCGGAGGAGAACCCCTTCTGGAATTTGATCTGCTGAAAAAGATTGTTATTTATGCCAAATTAAAAGCCAGGGATTTAAAAAAACAGATCAACTTTATTCTCCCCACTAACGGTATTATTTTGGATAACGAAAAATTATATTTTTTAAGAGATCAAGAGATTGAACTGGTCCTGAGCGCTCATCATTTAAAAAATATCAATAAAAATATCCTTGGCCATCTTGCTCATTTCCCCCGTATCTGTTTGAATATGGATATTCTTCCGAAAAAGGTCGGGATCTTGTTTCCTGAATTTGTCAGATTTTATCAAAAAGGATTTTTAAAGTTTAATCTTTTGCCGGCTTATTATACGGTCTGGTCAAATAAAGAGGTAGAGACCCTTGATAGGCAACTTGAGAAGGTAGGTAATTTTTTCTGTCAGCATCCGGAAATACATTTCGCGAATATGGATTTGATTGGCGAAATCCCTCTGTATAATTCCTGTTATACCGTTGATCCGCAGGGAAATATTTTCAGCAGTAATATTATACTTTCCAAGCATTTTGAAAAGTTTAAATCTTTAGTGCTTTTAGGATCTGTCAAAGATCAAAATATTAAGGAACGAACAAAGACTTCTCTCAAACAATTGGTGAAGAATAAATTAAATAAACGGATATTAAATTCAACATTTAAAGTGGATCATATCCTGAATCAATTCATTGAAATTCTGGAAAACCGCAGATCAATTAAACGAGCGGACATCAAAGTGGGTTATTCCTGCAATAATCATTGCCGGTTCTGTGTACAGGGGAGAAAACGAGAGGTTCTTCCTGATATGACAACGGAAGAGGTTAAAAAGATATTAAAAAAAGCCAGAAAGAAATGCAGGGGGATTGTTTTTACCGGCGGCGAGCCCACTATCCGAAAAGATATTTTAGAATTGGCTGATTATGCAAAATCACTGGGGTTTGAAAGAATTCAGGTGCAGACGAATGGACGGATGTTCGCCTATAAAAAATTTTGCCGGGAAGCGATTAAAGCCGGTGTCAATGAATTTGGTTTAGCCCTGCATGGTCATATACCTGAATTACAGAACTACCTGACCTGCAGCGAGAGTTTTGATGAAACCATACAGGGGTTCATTAATTTAAAGGAATTAGGACAGCCGATTTACACCAATACGGTTATTACAAAATCTAATTACCGTCATCTGCCGGAACTCGCACACCTTTTCGTTTCGTTAAAGGTGGACCAATTTCAGTTCGCTTTTGTTCATCCCTTGGGTTCGGCTCAGGATAATTTCTTTTCTGTTGTTCCCAGGATGTCATTGGTGGTTCCTTATGTGAAAAGAGGTCTGGATATCGGGATTGAAAAGGGATTAAAGGTGATGACGGAAGCGATTCCCTATTGTTTGATGAGAGGTTATGAACAATATATTGCTGAACGATTAATACCATCAACGGAGATCTATGAACTGGATCTCAAAATGGAGTTTGATCAAATAAGACCGTCCCTGGCTAAAATCAAGGGTTCGAATTGTATACAGTGCAGATATAATCATATTTGTGAGGGGACCTGGAGGGAGTATCCTGAAAAATTCAGTTTCTCAGAATTCATACCCATAACATGAAAAAAGGATCATTCACAAAAATCAGGTTTAATGTTCGGACTGTCAAGGCAAAGAAGTGAAAGCCTGAGGTAAAAAACAGAATGATTAAAATTAATATTACATTTTCAAAATTAAAGAGGAGGTACAAAAATGTTTACGCGGAAAAAATTAAAAAAAATTATCATCTTTATTTTCATTATAGTATTTTTTACCCTTTCTGAGGATAATTTGATATCACAGAGCTCGATCTGGGAACCTCTGAAAAAGATCAAAGATATTTCCATTATCGTCGGAGGCGATGTAAACGGGGATGATCTGGATGACAGAGTCCTTCTTTTTAAAAAAAGCACAAATCAGGGAATGAGGTTATTAATCGCGGAGAAAAAAGGGTTTCGCACGATTAAATATGAGGATCTGGATCTGGATTTTATAAAGGATAGCGATTTTATTACTGCGGAAAAGATCAATATAGAAAACAATAAAATAAAATTACGACTATCCATGGATATGAAAAGGGTTTTCCCTTTTGTGGAATCGAATGAGGATGTTATGCTGACATTTTTCTACAAGGGCAATAAAATTTATCTGGAGGATATGGTGGCGAATGTTTCCCTGGGATATGATAGCCATTCCGGAAAAAAATTAGATCCGCCTTTAAAAGGGGTTCATTTATGGTTTAATGTCCTAACGTCCAGATTGTACTGGAAGACATGGTTAAAAAAAGGCAAAAGATCAAAATCCTGTTATTCTCAATTTTATTATAGATTTTTTGCTAAAAAGTTCAAAGAGATCAAAGTAGACGGGGATAAAAAGGATTGGCTTATTATCGCTTATCCCGTGCATCTTGGAAATTTTCCCGAGGGAAATCCCATCCAGTATGGCTTTGAAAGCTGGAAGGGTGATTTTGATCTTTCAGCCAATATTTATACCGGTTATAATGATAAATATTTCTTTATTTATTCTCATGTCAGTGATGATGTTTTTAAACAATATCTTTCAGATAAAGAGGAACTTGAGGGTGACCATATCGAGCTATGGTTCGCGAACAGTGCCAAAGAAAAAACAAGAATCGATATCTATCCGGGGAATTTTACCACTGAAAAGGCAGCAGCCTATCTTTTATACAAGGGAAAGAAATCTGTTCAGAAGAAAAAAATAGACAAAATCGTATTAGCCACAAAAAAGATGCAGGATGGTTATATCATAGAAGCCAAGATCCCGGTTAGCTATTTACCGTTCAATTACATAGGGAATATCAATTCATTTTTTACAGTCACATTGAGCGATATAGATGATTCAGGTCAGGAAAAAAAATTATCCAGCTCTTCGTTGAACGAGAGCGATTATTTCAGTCTGGCAAAAATTAAATGGGAATGAACCCGAAGGCTTAATCCCGAATACCGGTATATACAATGAATACATTTCTCACTTTGATCTTTCTGCCGGCTATCCTCTGGGCAGGAGTTTCTTCTACTATTTCGGATATAAAAACCGGCAAGGTAAGGAACAGGCTGATTAAAAATGGTTACCTGTACGGATTGGTCGTTTATTTTGTTCTTTTCATCTGGACTGTGGCCAGGAAGCATTCCGTATTTCTGGCTATTCATACAGGGAAGAGCTTTTATCTTACCTATCATTATTATTTTGATATGATGATCAATGCTGTTCTGGCTTTAACAGCGGGGATTATATTATGGAAACGGCATTACTGGGCAGCCGGAGATGCCAAATTATACGCCCTTTTATGTTTTCTGGTCCCCTTAACCGTTTATTCCAATGAAAAAATATTATATTTTCCTTCTTTTCTGATAATGGTCAATACCTACACGCTCTTTCTTTTTTATCTTATTTTTACAGGGATCTATCGTTTGATTATTAATAAATTTAGCTTTGCCAAACTGTCCAAGCAGATCAAAAAGGTCCCGCAATCCTGGCATAAATGGATTCAAAAAGTGAGCCTGACGAAAATCCTGAATTTTATTAATATGATAATCATTTACCTCATTGCATTCAATTTTATTTCATCTCTGAAATTTAAAATTAATGTAGGGGGGGTTTCTCTGTCGTCACAGCTTTTGATCATATTATGCCTTTTTGTCGTCTTTCGACCCCTGAGAAAATTGTTAAAAAAAGCTGAAAAAATAAGTTTTATTATTTTCCCGGTTTTTGTTGCGGTTGCCTGTTTTCTCTGGAGCCATCCCTCTTTTCAGTTCAATCCCATGATCAGATTCACCAGTACCTTTTTTATATTGATGATCATATTGAGGATCAGCACCAGCCATACGTCTGAAAAGGAGGAAATCAAAAAAATTAAAATTGATAGATTAAAACCCAATATGATCCTGGGAGATAAGACCATAGAGTTCCTGAAAAAGGAAAAGAAATTTTTCGAGAAAAAGATCGGTTGCCTTTATTTTGACGGACTGTCTGCCGAGCAGACAGAAACGATCAAAGGTTATTATAAGAAAAAAAAATTGAACAAGATCGAGATCTCCAGAACATTTCCGTTTGCGCCCTTTATTTTTGCGGGGGCCATGGTTACATTGATCCATGGCGGTTCTCTCTTTGTTTTGATAAACAAGCTCTTGCGATAACCCCTTACAGAAGATACAGGGCCCCCCTGACTTTTATTTTATCAATTTCAGCAGATTAAATATATTGTTCTCTTTCCGGGCGTATTTCGTAATTTTTTTGGTCATGTTTTCATAGAAGGATCTGTCTTTCAGCTTATGTAAAATGGTTTTCATATCCTTTGTGTTATGAATAAAGAAGGCGTGGTTTTTAAGGTGATCGGTGGCCATGGTCTTTGTGGTCAGCACAGGTTTGCCATACCAGATAGCATCGGAAATGCAGGTTGAATCGGTTCCGACCTTTTTCCTGAACATACAGATGGTTATCCGGCTGAAAAGCAAAAGTCGGCAATACAGAGATTCATGGATCCGTTTCAGGCAAATAAATTCTTTATTTTTATTTAATAGACCAAGGTATTTCATATCATAGGAACGTTCATTTTGGTCCCTGCGATATTTATTTGCATCACAGTGAGTGATAATCACTTTTTTGCCTTTGAACAGGCGCCTGTTATTATAAAGAAATCTGTAATCCCGGGATACTCCCCCCATAACCAGATAATCAAACACAAATTTTTTGGGGACGTGATAGAAAATATCCAGGTTGGGGGGCCAGTTGATCGCGTCCTGGAACTGTATTTGCGAAGCGGAAGGGCTGATATAGTCAAGGGTATTCTTGAAAAGATTAAAATATACAATTTTATTTTTCAATTTTTTCAGGATATCCAGGGTATCCTGATTTTTATGGATATAGACAACATCGATATTAGTGAGGAGAACATAGAATTTATCGGTTTTTATTTTGTTTATATTCTGGAGCAGAAATTCCAGACCCCTGTAGACAATAACCCGGTCATAGAATTTATCCGGGATACTTTCCGTCAGATAACGAACGTTTTTCAAACTGGTCTTTAGACTGAAATTCGGATTCGCAATATTGTAACAATCACAATGCTTGAACTTTCGGTTTAAAAATAACAGGATATGCTTTTCATGGTATTTGAATTGAGAGTCGTTCACGAACAGAACCGTTTTCTTTTTCAAACAGGGTCCCTGTGTCAGCATCGCTTGAACGGATTGGATAAAGGGGATGTCCAAGCCCAGGGGGAGATGATAAAAATCTATATGAAACGCTTTATTGATCTCGGCTATCTCACGAAACTCTCTTCTATCAAGTTTCTTGAATAATTTTTCATCCATGATCATTTTAATTAAATCCCGGTAAAACTTTTAACATGAAAATTCGTTCTCTGAAATGCAATTTATTGTTTTTAACTATATTGTCAAAAAAAAAGCAAAATATTTCAATTCTTTTATTGCTATTTTCTTATTTTTGGGTTATATTATACTATGCAGGGGCCGAAAATTGTATTATCATCTACTGGAAAATATACATTTCTTAAAAAAGAGGTGTAATCTGATTAAAAGAATTGTATTTATTATTTTTGTGGGCTTTGTGTTTTTTCTCGGATTAACGATATATTCTTATGGCCAGTGGGTCGGTGTGGATTTTGCCGGGTACCGGGCCCAGCAGAGCGCTCTGGCGTGGGGTGATGTGAACAATGACGGCTGGCTTGATATTGTTATCGCGGGTAATGATCTAAGTATCCCTGCTCAATATACAAGAGTTCTCATCAATAATAAAGATGGCCTCACCTTTACCTCTAGCGAGTTGTCTGGTTCTGGTTTTTACTGCGGTTCTGTTTCTCTTGTGGACTTTGACAGTGACGGTGATCTGGACCTTTCCATTAACGGTTCTGTCCCCGGAGCCTCCGGGCCTGAGGTTATCAGGCACAGGATCTATACCAATCAGGGGGACGGCACATTTGGCCCGGGTTACATTGAACCGGTATCCGGTTGGGGAACATGGTATGGTAATGTGGAATGGGCTGATTATAACAATGACGGGAGAATGGATTTTGCGATCGTTGGGGATACAGACGGGCCTGGTGTCGGTACAGGAGAGACACTGAGAATATATCGAAATACCGGGAATGGCACTTTTGCCGTAGCGTTAAATGCTGAAGGAGCCGGATATGGTTGGCTGGAATATGGCAGTGTGGCCTGGGGAGATTTTGATAATGACGGGGATCTGGATATTGTCTTTGCCGGCATCAACGGAACAGCCGGCGGCCCGAATCTGAATACTTTCAAACTTCAATGGTATCGTAATGATGGGGGAGGGTTTACCGGTCCTTTAGATGTTGATGATGCTTTCGCGCCCGCCCTGGGGTATAAAAGGGCTTCCATTGCCGTAGGGGATTTTAATAATGATGGCGCCATGGATTTTGCTGTTAGCGGTCATTCCTCTATTGATGAGTATTTCATGTTCAGATTATACAGAAATACCGGAGGCGGTACGTTTGCCGAAAGTGATATAGCGGGAGCTAACTTTGGCGTTATTGGCGGTTCACTGGCGGCCGGGGATGTTAATAATGACGGTAACCTGGATATTGTTATGACAGGATATAATGGTACAGCCAAGATATTGTATGTTTATCTAGGGAACGGGGCAGGAGGTTTTGGAGCCCCCCTTCAACCCGAAGCCGGGTGGGGCGTGGGAGATGATTCTTTCACACCACCCACTGAATTCGGGCGTTCCGGATGTTCTCTGGCCCTGGGAGATTTTGATAATGATAACGACCTGGATATAGCCGTTACGGGACGTGATCCTTCAGCTCAGCAGCGATTTCGTATTTATAAAAATGGCATAGGCGCCAATACTGTTCCCGGTACACCAGCCGGTCTTCAGACCCATAATAACGGGGGTAACTGGAAGTTCCAGTGGAATGCCGCCGGTGATGCTCAAACCCCTGCGACTCTGATGCGGTATCAGATCGCGATCGGAACCAATACATCCGGGGTCTATAATTATACAAGTACTAATATTTATTATCCCCGTGGTCAGGCCCAGGTGGGAAACAGTAAATATAATCAGCTATACATGGATACGGTCATACCAAGAGTGGATCAAAAACAGGTTTACTGGAGAATAGCCGCGATTGATACTTCTTTTAAAGACTCTGCTTGGAGTGCCGAACAGACGGTTGTCCCGGAATGGGTCAGTTCTACCGTCATATCAACAAATCAAATAAACCTGCTCTGGCGCCGGTTTAATGTAAATAATGCAACCAGTTATACGCTGTACAGAAATACCACAAAGAATCCGGTCGGGTCAACAAAGATCTATATTAACAATGGCAATACAACGAATTACAATGATAACCAGCTGGTTTCAGGGACCACTTATTTTTACTGGCTCAACGCGAACACGACATGGGGAACGACCACTCCTCTTTCCGTGGCCATGTCCAATAGAACTATTCCTCTTTATCCGCCTCAATGGGTCAGCGCCACAGCGGTTTCCACCAGTCAGATCGATCTGGCATGGCATGATTTGAACAATGAATCCAGTTATACTCTGTTCAGGAATACGGTGAATAATTCGAATACAGCCACAAAAATTGGCGGAGTAGCGATGAATGTAACCAATTATAATGATAACACCTGCCAGCCTGGCACAACCTACTATTACTGGTTAAAAGGATATAATATCAAGGGTTCCTCGGAATTTTCACTTGGCATCTCCACCATCACATTTCCCGCCAGGCCTAACTGGGTCAGTGCCACAGCCATCGCTACCAACCGCATTGACCTGCGATGGTATGACGTTCGCAACGAGACAAGCTACACACTCTACAGGAATAATGTCAATAATAGTAATACCGCTGCGAGGATCGGGAACACAGCCGCCAATGTTACCAATTTCAGTGATACATCTGGCTTGAGTGCTGATACGCGGTATTTTTACTGGGTCAGGGCTTTTAATTCTTCAGGGCCCTCGCCTTATTCTGTGACCATCTCTAATGTCACTTTCCCGGCACGGCCGGCATGGATCAGCGCCACGGCCCTTTCAACCAATGTGATCCGTCTGTTATGGCATGATCAGAGGTATGAGTTGGAATATCTGATCTACCGCAGCACGGTTGATAACACGAACACGGCTGTTTTTATCAATAATAGAGGCGCCAGTGTCACCAATTATGATGACACTTCATTACAGTCCGGTACAACCTATTATTACTGGTTGAAGGCCAGGAACAGCTCAGGGACATCTTTCTTTTCCGTATCAATATCCACGATAACACGGTCTGCCAAGCCTCAATGGATCTATGCCCGCGCGATCACGACCAATTCAGTTGGCCTGCGATGGTATGATCTGCCCAATGAGACGAGTTTTACCCTTTTTAGAAATACCGTTAACGTGACGAACACAGCCGTAAAAGTCACGGGCCTGGGGGCTAATATTACCAATTATTCAGATACCAATCTAATATCTGAAACCACCTATTATTACTGGTTGAAATCGTACAATGCGTCAGGCGATTCACCTTTTTCTGACCCGATCATGGTCAAGGTTGGACGTAATATTATTTCAAAAATACTCTTCCCTCTCCACAATTCCTTCCTGCAATCACTGGAAAGTTTTGAAGGGGAGGTCAGTTCTTTAGTGTTCCTTTCCAACGAGCATATCCTGCTTCAACGTCTGTCTGACAATAAATATTATGATGGCACGGATTGGCAGAATACAGAAAGCTGGTTATTGGTCAATGGCACGACAAACTGGAGTTTCAATCTTTTTACAGAGGAAATATTTGAATATGGAGTCCAGTATTCTTTAAAGGCAAGGGGAACGGATGTTTATGGATTGGTCGAAGCCATTTATCCCGAATCCGTGTTCACCTATGTCTATTCCACTGACTTTAAAAAATCGACATGTAATTATCCCAACCCTTTCTTCCCTGATAGTTCTGACCCTTCAAAAAACACAACCACCATAGAGTATCTGATAACAAGGCCCATGGAAGTCAAAGTGCATATCTATGCCATCAATGGGGAATTGGTAAAAAGATGGGTAGGGGGAGAGTATGGCAGCAGAGGGTTACATCGAATCGTGTGGGATGGCAGAAACGATGATAATAATATTGTGAGTAGCGGCATGTATTTACTGATCATCAACGCGGATAATAAAAGAAAAATAGAAAAGATCGCTGTTATACGATAAGAAACAGTGTTCAAATATTACTTCTTTCTAAAAAGCTTTTCTTTTTCAATGATTAATACTTTTTTGAATTACTTGACATTTTTCATACTTTGATTATCTTAAAAATTGAAATATAAAGTGAAGGATTGGAAATGAATAAATATCATAAATTACTCGCCATCTTTCTGTTTATTCTGGTTACGGGATTCACTTCTCTTTATTCCCAGGCGGTTGTGGTATGGACACAAAGATATTCTGCCTTTGCCATTTGTCGATCTTATGGTATTGATGTGGATAGTAGCCATAATGCCTATGTTTGTGGCAGGCAAAAATTAACAGCTGCTTCCAGTAATGGATTTTTCACTGCCAAAGTCAATGCGGACAGCTCTTTTGCCTGGATCAGAACTTATAATGTAACAAATACAAATAATGCAGCCAATGGGATTGCTGTTGACAATATTGGTAATGTTATCGTGGCCGGCCAAAAAAATATTGGGAATATTGGCGCAGGGATTGATACGGATTTTCTGACTATCAGTTATGACCAGAATGGCAATACTAACTGGATCCGTGCCTATGATGGTGGTGGTGGAGGCTCCGGTGTTCAGGGAGCCTGGGGTGTTGTGGTAGATTCAGCCAATAATGTTTATACATGCGGTCTTTATCATAATGGTGCGTCAATGGATGGCTTAACTTTGAGTTATGGCTCTGACGGGTCAACGAACTGGATAATGAGTTACGACACGGGGAATGGCACGAATGAGGGGTGTTTGGCTGTTGCCAAAGATCAGAATAATAATCGCTATTTCTTGGGGGCAAAGGAACTCACTGGCGGTGCCTCGGATTATGCTCTTTTTTCCATGAAATATGATTCTTCGTCAAATGTCGTGTGGGCAAAACGTGATGATAACGTTCTGATTTTAAATGCTCATATTATAGAACCGGCTTCCATAACGGTTGATTATTCCGGTAATGTTTATTTTGGTCTGAGAGAGAATTATACCCATCCTGTTTATGGTGCCGGCAAAGAACGGGCTTTTATTATGAAAAAAGATATGAATGGCAATACATTACGGACCCAGACTTTTGAATTACCTGGCGCCACCCCAACGAATTGCGGTATTCATGGAGTCGGTGTAGATTCGTTTAATAATTTTTATATATGTGGTTATACTTTTTTTAGCAATCAAACTTATGCCTATATAGCTAAATATGATCCTGATGGAAATATTATTTGGTCGAATTCATCTATTCAGGGGAGAGCTTTTGACATTTCTATTGATAATGAGCATAGCCTCTATCTGGCCTGCCAGAACAATAATGACCTGCTTGTCGTGAAAATGCATCAAAAACCCTATACACCGACTCTCATTTCTGCCAGAGGTTCATTAGGCGGGGCCATTGAACTGACATGGCAGGATGTGGTGAATGATAACGGGTATAATATTTATAAAAGTTCCGATGGTGTTGCCTATAACTTAATCGGAAGTGCGGCAAAGAACAGTACTACATATCAGGATACGACCTCTGAAAGCGGGAAAGCCTATTATTACAGAATAGCCGCTGTGAACAATGCCGGAGAGTCTGATGGCTCAAATGTCGTACAGGTGTCAGGTTCAGTGAGCACGGAAGCGGTGGCTTATCCCACAGTTCTTCCCCATGGCGGCACGGTCTATTTTTATTATGTGGGTGCAGCATCGGATATCAAGATATATAATTCTTTAGGTGAAATGGTGAAAGAGTTAAAGGCTGTTGAAGCCGATCAATGGACCCCTTCATCTGATATTGCCAGCGGTTTTTATATCGCGGTTTTTAAAGACCAGCGTGGGGAGGAAAAACAGGTTAAATTTATATACGGAGTTAAACGTTAAAACCTCTTAACCGTTAGAATGAAGTTAAAAGGGAAAAGGATATGAAGAAATTAATAGTGATGTTCATCGTTTTACTGATGACCCATTCCGTTATGCAGGCCGGGGCCAAGGGGTCCGCTTCTGCCGTATTCTTGAAGATTGCCCCGGATGCCAGAGGAGCGGCTATGGGTGAATCCATGGTGGCCATAGCTGATGATGTGAATGCGGTTCACTGGAATCCGGCCGGTCTGGTTCATGCGAAAGGGATACAGGGTTCTTTCACCCATATGATGGGGCTTTTTGATACGAGCTTTGATTATCTCGCCGGGTCTCTGTCCCTGCCCGGACTTGGCAGTTTCGGTATCAGCGCCAAACTGTATACTCTGCCTGATCTGGACGAATATGACAGTCTGGGAAATGAACTGGCCAGCAAGGTAGAAAGTGGAGATATGGCTGTTGGAGTGTCGTATGCCAGACAGATCATACCCATGCTTTCCGCCGGTATAACAATAAAATATATCTCTGAGACATTGGCCGGGGTCAGCGGGACAGGTTTTGGTTTTGATATCGGTGGCTTGATGAAATTAGGATCTGTTAACGTGGGGGCCGGAGTGGATAATGTTGGTTCCAAATTACAGTTCAATGACAGAGAAAATAATTTACCCATGAAGATAAAAGCCGGTGGTGCTTATTGCATGGAAATGAGCGGTACTTTGAAGGGGATCAATCTGGGCGTGGGTATTGAACTTCCCAATGATAATGATATCACTTTCAATGCCGGGTCAGAATTTTTAATGAAACTGGGAACCATAGGGGCGGCTCTGCGTTTGGGAGCGATCCTGCCGAAAGACGGTGGTCTTTTGCCCTCTCTGACCATGGGGGGCGGGATTACGATGAGCCGGATAGGGATTGATTACGCTTTTCATTCTGCCGGTTCTGATGTGGGATCAACGCACAGGTTCACCCTGATCGTGAAATATTGAAAAGATAGCGGTTTCTTGCAAAGGATTATTTGACTTTCTCCGTTTTGATTAAAAATCGACTTCTATCCCTGTCCCGACACAGGGAGCCATCTGGGCGCCTTCCTGGCCAAAAACAAAAGGAATGCTGACGATCACATAGACATAGGACATTTTAAAAAGGATATCCGGGCCAAAGGTATAAGCCTTTCCGCTGATATTATGCTCCCTGGCTTTAACAAAGTTATATCCATATTTGAGACGCCATTTAAGAGTAAGCGGATGTTTTCTGGATAGGAGTTTAATAGGGGAAGCCAGTTCTCCGTTGGCAAAAAGTGACGGTTCAATAATTATTGCCTCCTCCAGCAGAGTAAATCCCGTTATCAACCCTACGGCTAAAAAATAGCGTGTGCGCTTGAATTCAAAGATATCCGGTCCGATATTCATACCGATCCCCGCAGAGATCATATTCCCTCCACCCAGTTCGCCGATGACAACCAGAAACCGGTTATCCCTATCTTCTTCAAATGGATCCTTTTCATCGGGAATAACAGCCAAAAGTATACTGGTTGAAAGGAGAAGGAAGATAATAACCAGATATTTTTTTATCATTTTATTTGTCACGTGATATGGATCGATCAAATTGTTTTTCAGTCCCCTGTTTTATAAATGACAAGATTGTCTCTATGGATGACTTCAGGATAGAATTGAACTCCCACTATCTGCTCGATATCCCGGCTCTTTTTCCCAATGATCTTTTCGCAGAGTGAAGTGGAATAGTTGATTAACCCCCGGCCGATCACATTATTTTTTTCATCCAGGATATCGACCGGATCTCCTTCTTTAAAATCACCTTCAACTTTTTTTATCCCGACCGCCAAAAGGCTTTTTCCCTGTTCCAGTAAGGCGTTTTTCGCGCCGGAATCGATAACGATCTTGCCTTTGGGAGCCACAGCATAACCGATCCAGCCCTTTCTTTGAGAAATGGCTTTGTCTGTAGGAGAGAAGAACGTCCCTATTTTTTCGCCATCCATGATCTTTTGCAGGACACGATCTGTCATGCTGTTAGCAATGATACATGGGATGCCCGCATGGGTAGAGATGGTGGCCGCCTGTATCTTGCTTTTCATGCCGCCTGTGCCGAACCCGTCTTCGGTATCGCCCGCGCAGCTCTTCATTTCGGCCGTGATATTGTCAACCTGATCTAATAAATTTCTTTTCCCGTCCTGATAAAGGCAGAATCCCTCTGTATTGGTCAGAAGGATCAAAAGGTCAGCGCTTATTAAATTAGCGACAAGGGCGGCCAGGACATCATTGTCTCCAAATACGATCTCTTCGATCTCCACAACATCATTTTCATTGATCACAGGTATGACCTTGAAATATTCCAGAAGGGTTAAAATAGTATTTCTGGCATTGAGATACCGGTCACGGTGCTTGAGGTCATCTTCCGTTAACAATACCTGCCCGATATTTATCCCCTGCTTTTGAAAAAAACACTTGTACGTTTCCATAAGGATGATCTGACCGACACTGGCCACTGCCTGTTTTTCAGGTATACTTTTAGGTCTTTGGGCCAATCCTAAAAAGTTAGCTCCGGAAATAATAGCTCCGGAAGAGACCAGTACGATCTCTTTGAACTTTTTATAAAGGGAGGCGATCTCACCCACGAGCTTTTTCACTTTTTTCTTATCCAGAGCGCCTTTCTGAGTCAGAAGGGACCGGGTCCCTATCTTGACCACAAGGCGGTTGACCTTTTCCATGTATTTTTGTCTCATAACAGTTAAAAGATATAATTCTGTATTTTTATGTCAAAGGATATTTTTTCACGTCGAACTTTGAACCTCAAATTTCGAACTAATTAAAGTTGACTCTTGCGATAACAGGATTATATTATTACAGTTCAATTTAAGACGCAAGAGGTGCTCCATGGAAAAGACAAGGTCTGCTATCGATAGATATATTCCGGAAATAGAAAAAATATTCGGGAAAAATCTTGTATCCATCAATCTCTTTGGAAGCATTGCCAGAGGGGATTATGTCAATGGAAAATCCGATATTAATCTTCTTATCATCAGAAAGAACAGGTTGCCGGCTGAATTGTTACAACTCTCCCGACTCACCGTGTCTCTGAAAAGGAGAATGAATTTTGCCCTGCCACTGGTGTTAACCGAAGAGGAGATGAGACGGTCCGGCGATGTTTTCCCCATGGAATACCGGGATATGAAAGATTTTCATATTGTCCTGAAAGGGAAAGATGTCCTTAAGGATTTAAAGATAGAGGATAAGCATTTGCGGCTGGAACTGGAATCGCAGATCAAAGGGAAATTGATCCTTCTGAGAGAATCAATGATCCAATGGGGAAAAAATAAAAAAGTTTTAAAAAAAATTTTACTGAAAGCTCTACCTTCTGTTATTGTTATCTTGCGTCACATTTTTATATTGAATAAAAAGCCCGTGCCAAAGGATATCTATGCCATCTGCCAGGGCACGGAAGAGATGATAAAAAATAAACTGACCTTTTTCAGACAACTACTCCATATCAAGATAGGACTTTTAAAATTAAAAGACAAAGACATAGTTGATCTTTATATGAAAACCATTTCTGAAATAGAAAGATTGAGCGATTATATTGATAGATTTAAAATAAGGAAAAGGTAATGAAAAAGATTATACCCCTGCTTGCATTGATCTTTGTTTTTATTCATTGCCAGTCTAAAGTCAAGGACCCTTTAAAGAACCTGAACCCCGCTGGATTTGTCAATGATTTTGCGGGTATCCTGTCCGAAGACAACAAAAAAATGACAGAATCTTTGATCACCCGTTTTGAGCAAAAAACCGGGGTTGAGATCGCTGTTGTTACCCTGCCTGCTCTTGGAGATTACAGTGTCGAAGAAGCTGCGGTTCGTATTTTTGAACAATGGGGTATTGGAAAAAAAGGCCAGGATAATGGTTTACTGTTACTCATCGCCTTAAAAGAGAGAAAGGTCAGGATCGAAGTGGGATACGGCCTGGAAGGCATGATCCCGGATTCTGTTGCCGGACGGATCCTTGATGTTTATGGAATGGAACACTTTAAACAGAATGATTTCAATACAGGGGTCACCCGTGTCGTATCAGCGGTTATAGCCAGAATAAGTCAACAGATGGGGATCAGCTTTGGGACAGGCGATCAGAATGATAATGTGGTGGAGGAGAAACAGCAAAGGCGACTGCCTCTTGTGCCGCTTCTCATCCTGATGATCTTTCTATTCCGGTTCGGTTTCTGGTGGATATGGCCCATGCTCTTATCCGGCGGTGGATACAGACATTATGGGGGAGGGAGCTTTGGGGGCGGCGGCGGATTTTCCGGCGGTTTTGGCGGATTTGGCGGTGGATTTTCAGGTGGGGGTGGAGCCTCACGTGGTTTCTAAAGATCTTCATCTTCTTGACAAATATTCTTCTTCTGACCTTGTAAAACAGGTGTCCCGGAAGATACAAAATTTACAGATTGAAAAAAAGTTGAATCTGATGGAGATCTGCGGCGGTCACACTGTTGCCATTATGCGATATGGCATAAATCAGCTTATCCCGGGAAACATTAGACTCATTTCAGGTCCCGGGTGTCCTGTCTGTGTCACAGAATTGAGTTTTATCGATAAAGCCATAGAATATGCCGCCAGTAATGATTTTATCATAGCCACTTTCGGGGATCTGGTGAGAGTGCCAGGCAGCAAAGATACTCTGGAAAAGGTCAATGGGCTGAATAATAATATCAGGATCGTCTATTCCCCTTATGATGCTTTGAAGATGGCGCAGAAGAACCCGGATAAAAAAGTGATCTTTTTAGCCATCGGTTTTGAAACCACAGCGCCGGCTACAGCCTCTACGGTGATGCTGGCCAGAAAAGAGAATATTTCCAATTTTTTTATATTGTCAGCTCACAAATTGACCGTCCCGGCAATGAAAGTATTGGTCCATACAGAAGAGATCAATATTTCAGGGTTTATCTGTCCCGGTCACGTTACCACTATCATTGGCGCTCGTTCTTATCAGTTTCTGGCTGAAGAGTATCATATACCTGCGGTTGTGTCAGGATTTGAACCGCTGGATCTGATACAGTCTATTTACATGATCCTGTCTCAAATAAAAAAAAAGAAAGCCATGACCGAGATAGAATATAAACGAAGTGTAACTTTCAAGGGTAATACACGGGCGCAGGATATGATGTATCAGGTGTTTCAAAAGGAAGATGTAACCTGGAGAGGGCTCGGAGAGATCCGGCAGAGTGGCCTTGGGCTTGTTCCTGAATATGACATGTTTAATATTGAGAAGATCTATCCCGTCAAGATAAAAACGCCGGGAGAACCCAAAGGGTGTATCTGCGGTCAGGTTCTACGAGGCGTAAAAATACCTCTGGACTGCCCGCTTTTTAAAAAAATCTGCACTCCGGAAAACCCTGTTGGGGCCTGCATGGTCTCTTCTGAAGGTTCCTGCGCTGCTTATTTTCATTATTCATAAGATCTTTTTGACATCCCATAATATTTCTATTTTTCCCTGTTAAAAAATTCAACCTGAATTGTAATAGTAAGTAACCAGTGTCAGAGATCGGAATAGCCGGGAAAAGTCCAGTTTGAGAATATAAATTAAATTGACAATTTTGCAAAAATGGTGTATAATATATACAGAGGGGTTGAAAGGATACTACCTGGTCGGTTTTGTATAGTTTTTAATATTAAAATAACGCCTGATTTGCGTTATTTTAATATTAAAAATTATAAGGTCAGGTGGTTATTATGAAAAGTAAAACTTTTATTTTTATACTGGCTTTGTTTATTTTAACGCCCTACTTTTATCCTTCTTCTTTTTATCTTTACGGTGGTTTTGATATTGTCGAAAGTGCCCAGGATGCCTATCAAAATGATTTTGAAAATAACCAGCAACAGGCTTTGCAGGGATTAAAAAATGTTCTCCGGGATGGATACGAATATTTTCAGGGGAAAGGAGATCATCAGGCCAGCGGAGCATCCGGCGGGACAGCAGACGGTTGGCTGGAAAAGGTGGATCTCTATGTTTTTGAAGGTATTGATACCTTTGGTGACACGGTCCGTTATATGGACGCGGATGGAAATATTGTTATTGCCCACAGGCAATATCAAGGGGACCAGGTTGTCTATGAAGGATTGAAATACAATTACGATACAGATGAATTGACCCTTTCAAAGGGTGCGTTGAACAATCCTGATAATATAGCCTCCACTGTCACCAGCGAGATCAACCAGATCAACATGAATCAGGAAGTGAACCTTACCGGGGACTATATTGATCCTGATACCTTAAATTCTCCTGAAACCGAACAATCATGGTGGAATAAAGCATGGAACAAGACCAAGGAAATAGCCAGTAAAGTGGGATATGAACTGAGCCGTTCCAAGGCCTACCCTTATGCTATTAGAGAGGCTTTTAGAAAAGGCAAAATAAGCGATATGGGCAAAGACTGGTTGTACGCGGCTTCCAACCCGGAAAAGATACAGGGGACATCCGATGCCTGGTTAGAGCAATATGCCAATAAAATTGCCAGCAGCGGTCAAAACGTCAATGTAGTGAATTCCATGGGAGCGGCTGGTGTCTATATAGCCGGCACCTTTTTTGATGCGTGCACTAACCCCACAGAAGTGCTAACCATGATAGCCGGAACAAAAGTGCTGGGCGTGGTGGGTAAATCAAAAGTAGTTCAAAAGATAGCCAATTCCAAAGTGGCACAGAAGATAGCCAATACCAGTACCTGGAAAGCCCTCACCAAACCGCGGAGTCTTAATTTAAAAGAGAGAGCGGGAAATATCCTGAATAAATCCAAACAGTGGATCGATGATATGCTCCCGGAAGAAAAAGTATATACAAAGAAATTGAAAGTAAAAGATATTATGGATAATCCGAATGATGATTTTGTGAAAGCAGGAGAATCCTGGGAAAAAGTAAAGATGCACCGGGAAAACATTATAGGCGGAAATACTCCGGAACCCATCCAGGTTGAAAAACTTCCGGATGGATCCTATAGAGTGATTGACGGGCATCATAGAAAGAAAGCCTGGCAGCAGGTTTTCGGAGAGGATAAAGAGATCAAAGTAACAGTGCATGAACCGAGAAAAAAATTATTTCAGACAAAGTCAAAAGACGGGTTGGGAACAGAAACATTACAGTATATAGAAGGCGACCGATATAATAACATCGATATATCGAAGATGACGCCCGAAGAGAAAATGGGTCTGCAAAAGTACATCAACTCTCCGGAAGAACGCAATGCCGTGTTAAAATTACAAAAAGACTTCAACTCTATGTCCGCCTCAGAGCAGATGAAATTTTTGGAAAACGAAGCGGCTTTCAATAAGGGTAAATTAACAAAAGGACAGTTATGGTCGGATAAACAGGGGAAATATGTTGATCACTGGAAAATGGAATATACGGAAGGGTCGTTGTATGATCCTTCTACCGGCCAGTTCACGGGTAATTATAATGGCGGTGACCTTAACGGGAACGTCCTCAGGATAAAACCCCAGGGTGACAATTTTGTACAGAAACCAAGATGGAGCCTGGAAAAAAAGATCAATCCCAATCAGGTGGATTATCATGCCGGACAGGGCAACGATTATCTGGGTAATGTTAACTGGAAATACGGCCCGGGAGCAGAACCGATGGCCAAACATCCGGATAATTTGAAATACCCGGGCAAGGTGTTAAATACCCTGAAGGACGGGGGAAAGAAGGTCAAAGATGTTTTTGGCGTTTCGAAAATAGAAGACAGAGAGATGGGTTGGGTACATCGACTGGCAACGGAATAAAAATTTAAATAACAATAATCCTTGTGGGCGCCGAAAGCTATTTTATCCATATCATACCGCAAAACGTTGAACCTATCAAGATCAAGGGAGCGAATGCTTTTCAGGGGACAACAGGTCTTACTGTAGATTCTCTTATCAATATCCTGTCCTCTTCCTTTCAAATAAAACACCTGCAAGATAAGGAATACATTGTTAATGAATACTGGATCATTTCGTTTTCTGAAGAAACAGGAGGCTTCCAGGCTCTTACCGTGGAGGGGTGTTTTACTTTATTTGAAAAGGGGATCACTGTCATTTTTGAACTGGCCAAACTGATCGATCGATCTATTCCGATCTTTATATATCATCCTTATGGTATTAAAAAGCCAATAACCTCTGAGCAGGACCTGGGTTCTGTCATGCATCAGATATATGATCAGAAAATTGAACAATTCAAAGAATTGTTCCCTTCCAGCACAAAACCCTCTCTGCCGCGAGAAACATTTTATCAATCCCTGCATAAATAAATATTATCTTTTAAAAGAACGTTGACTTTTTAAGCGTAAAATAGTAAAATAAATACTGTCAAAGGAGTTATTTTACGTTTCTTAAATAGTCAGGGTATGAAATTCAATAAAAAGACCATTATTATTGCCTGTTTAATTTTTGTTCTTATCGGGTTATTTTTTATTTTGTCCTTTGAAGAAGAAGAACAGATAAAGCCTTACCCCCTGAAAGACGATTACAGCCTTGCTGAGATCCTGTATCGTGTCTATAATAATTATAAAAAAATAGCCAACATCAATATGCAATTTTCCTGGATATGGTTACAACCGATCTCAGAAAACAGGGCCCTGAGATTAGATTTTCAGAATGGCAGTTTATATCATCTTCCTTATCATGACAGGCTCAAGATCAAAAAAGGGGATATGGAGATATCACAAAATACCAATTTGGGACTGGTTGGTTATTTCAAGAACAACAGGGATAAAAGCACCTATAATGTATTGGTGAACTGGTATATGATGGTCTATGACAGGATCATCCTTTTTCCTTTTAACTTGAAGATCATTCAGGAAGCTTATATTGGTGATATTAAATATAAAAGACTGGAAAAGAAGGGATACTATTTGCTGGAAACTTTTTTAAAAAAAGAAAGTTTATATGTTAATTTTACGGTTAATATGAATTATGGGACGGTGGAAGAGATCAATATCGTTCAGGATCCGATAGGCAAGAGAGGAGAAAAGAATCCTTACATGATCAATGCCAAACTGGGTCACATCGGTATATCCCGGAATGTCTTTTTCCCCCGATATATTCAATTCAGCTTTTCAAGTCCCCGTGTGCATTATGCATTCTACACAAAGATTCAAAATATGCGTTTCAATGATGTTATCGAAGCTGAAAAGTGGGAATATTCATATGATGGGACCGGCTGGAGTCAGGATCCTTCATGGATCGATAAAAATGAATTAATCCTTTTAAAAGGCTCGGGGAAAAAGATAAAGGATTTGACAGGGGCTACCAAGATCATCGACAAAAGTTATTATCTTGTAAAAAGGGACATTCAAAAAAAAGAGACCACGTTAATAAAAAAATTGATCTTTTCGAAAGATGTCAGATATAACACAAAGTTCATCCTGACAGCTGATTATAACCGCGTTCATGGCCTTCTGGCCTATTCCCTTGTGCCGGCATGGGAGAACAGTTATCCTGAGATAGACAAGGTTGCCGGTGTTTTTATCATGGACATGAGATCAAAAAAGACGATCAAAGTCTCTGATAAAGGATTTTTGCCTTCATGGTCTGAAAAAGGAGAATACCTGATCTATAATGAGATGGACCTTCAGTCGTATTCCTATATCAATCATATTTATATGTGTGATAAAGAGGGAAAGAATAAAAGATGGTTAATTAAAAATGGATTTCATCAAATATGGGGAAAAAATGACGAATCGATCATTTTTGAGAGAGGGCCATGGACCATTTTTCGAGGATATCCTGACTCGGCTTTTAAAAATGGCGGGGGTATTTATCGATATTCCTTAAAGTCGGGGCAGATAGAGACTTTAAGTGAAATAGGGTTTAATCCTCATCTTGACCGCGCCAAACAACAGTTAGTTTTTACGATTATCAAGGATGGCAACAGTGTTGTTCTTTTAAATTTAAATACGATGGAGAGAGCGGAAGTTCTCATATTGAACGAAGTGAAAAATATCATAGTGGATGTATACCCGGACTTTGATGTCCAAAATTTATATTTTATTAAAAGCTGGGGGGTAGAATTTAATAAGATGGGAATGTATCGCTATTCCCTGGAAGACGAGATATTTGAGATCGTTTCCAATGAAATGGCAAGTCCGGATATTTTTAATACGTTCCTGGATTTTAACACCCGGCGAGGGTTTTCCCTTTATAAATCATACAAGTATACGGATGGGACTCATTGTGACTGGGGAGTCATAAATTTAAAAAATAAAAAGGTCCAGTGGTAACTCTGTGAACAGGTGTATGAAATGGAATTGAAAAAACTGATCGATATTTCTAAACAGGTCATTGTATCGCCAAAACAATATTTTTCCGCCCTGAAAGAAAACCCGTCTCGAAAGGAAACAATTATGATTTCCGTTCTGTATGGTCTTGTGGCCGGGATCATTAATTTTATCTACAGCCTGTTGCCGGCAGAGGCCTTCGCAAGATTCATAGAGATACAGGCCGGTTTTTTAACCATTATTCTAACTCCTCTGATCGCCCTGTTATCCTTATATCTGGGATCTATTTTTATCCTGCTTTTATCATTTCTGCTCAAGGGGAAGCGGGATTTTCTTATGATACTCCGTATGGTGGCTTCTTTTCAGGTTATGATGCCGATCTATTCTTTTCTGCGCATTACTTATGCGCTGGATGGTTCCCTTGGAATGATCCTGGAAATGATGGCCTTTTTATATGTTTTATGGCTGGTGTATAACGCTTTTTTGTATACAGTGGGTGTGAAAAAGATCGGCGCTATTATTATTGTTGCCATCATCGGTATTTTCAAGATCACCTCTGCGCTATTCCCGCCTGAAGAAACAGCCGATTACATCATGATCGATCGTCTGACTCTTCCTAAACAGAAAGATTCTAAAGAAGAAGGGTTTCAAAAAGCCAAAGAGATTTACAAGGGTATTTTAGACAAATATTCCGAGGAAAGCAGATAAATTTTATTATTTCAGGGATACTTCTTTTATTATCTTTATTTCTTTTTTTAATATTTTTTCCCCGAGAGTCTTCACCAGAGGAGTGAGGTCCGTAAAGAAATAAAATTGATTTCCTTCTCTTCCTGTCCCGGCCTGAATTTTTTTTAAATTCAATATATTTTTAACTTTTTTCGATACAGCGACGCCGGAATTGATCAGGACGGTATTTTTTAATACTTTTTTCAAAACAGGGATGAGCATGGGATAATGGGTGCATCCCAGGATCAAGGTGTCAATATTATTCTTTTTAAAATGGGCAAGATATTTTCGGGCCACTTCCAGGCTGATATCATTATTGAACCATCCTTCTTCAACCAATGGGACGAAAAGAGGGCAGGCCATGTCCATGATCCTCAATCCTTTATTTTTTCTTAAAAGTAATTTTTTATAGGCTTTGGAGGATATGGTAGCCCTGGTGCCGATGACACCCACTCGATGATTCCTGGTTGAAAGAATAGCCAGATCAACACCCGGTTCCATAACGCCAATAATAGGAATAGAATAAGTACGTTTGAGGATATCCAGGGAATTAGATGAAACGGTATTGCAGGCCGCGACGACAAGTTTGACATTTTTTGTTAAGAGAAAATCAATGATCTGCCTGGCGTATTTTGTAACGATCTTTTTCGATTTTTGCCCGTAGGGAACCCTGGCGGTATCACCCAGATAAATGAAATCTTCATAAGGTAAATACTTTTTCAGCTCTTTTAAGACTGTCAAGCCCCCGATACCGGAATCAAAAACACCTATAGGTCTATTATCCATGGAAAGTGATCTATTTCTTTTTCTTCTTTTTAAAAGTCTTGATAATAAAGTATTCAATACTGTCCACAAGAGCCTGCCAGCTGGCTTCGATGATATTTTCTGAGGCTCCTACCGTTCCCCATATCTTGCCATCAGCCTTTGACTCAATTAAAACGCGTACTCTGGCTGATGTCCCTTTTTTCGAGCCCAGCACACGTACTTTATAGTCACAGAGGAATACCTTTTTTATTTCAGGATAGACCGATTTCAATGCCTTTCTCAGGGCATTATCAAGCGCGTTGACCGGTCCGTTGCCTTCAGCCACGCTGTGGATCTCTTTTCCATTCACTTCCAGCTTGATCGTGGCTTCTGACACCATGGCTCCATTTGTCTGCCTTTCAATGATCAGCCTGTAATTTTTTAAATTAAACAGGGGTTTATATTCTCCTGAGGCTTTTTTGATCAAAAGTTCAAAGCTGCCTTCAGCCCCCTCAAATTCAAAACCCTCATTTTCCAGTCTTTTGATCTCCTGCACGACCTTTTTTGGTAAATGCTCGGCATCCTTCAGGTCGACACCCAGTTCTTCCGCTTTGAAAAGAATATTACTTTTACCTGACAGTTCTGAGACCAGTACCCTTCGCCTGTTCCCCACCAGCTTGGGATCAATGTGTTCATAAGTATGCGGATCCTTTTGGACAGCCGAAACATGGATGCCTCCCTTGTGTGCAAAGGCGCTGTCTCCGATAAAGGGGAGACGATGATTATGAGTTAAATTGGCCAGTTCGCTGACGAACCGTGAAACTTCAAAAAGCATTTTCAGCTGCTGCGGGCTCAATGATCTTATGCCCATTTTAACTTCAATATTCGGGATAATGGAACAGAGATTGGCATTGCCGCATCGTTCGCCGATCCCGTTGATCGTTCCGTGAACCATGATAACGCCCTGTTGAACTGCCGCGATGGAATTGGCCACAGCCATTTCACTGTCATTATGCGCATGGATCCCCAGGGGGATATTTGTAAATTGCTTTTTCACTGTCTGGATGATCTTTTCGATCTCATGCGGCAGGGTGCCGCCGTTCGTATCGCACAAAGAGATGTTATCCGCTCCTCCGTCCAGGGCTGCCTGCAGGGTCTTTAATGAGTAGGACGGATTACTCTTATATCCGTCAAAGAAGTGTTCCGCGTCATAGACGACTTCTTTGCCTTTTGATTTCAGATATTTGACCGATGAATGGATCATGTCAAGATTTGTTTCCAGAGAGACTTTCAAAGCTTCTTCTACATGAAAATCCCAGGTTTTACCGAAAATGCAGCTGACCGGGACCTTTGCGTCTATCAGGGCCTGAATGTTAGGATCATTCTCCGGTTTATTTTTATGATATCTTGTGCTGCCAAAAGCAGAGACTTTTGCGTTTTTTAATTTTAAACGGGAGGCATTTTTAAAGTATTCAATGTCCTTGGGATTGGACCCGGGCCAACCGCCTTCAATGTAATGGATCCCCATCTTGTCCAGGATCTCGGTTATTCTCAGCTTGTCTTCGAGCGAAAAGGAGACCCCTTCCGCCTGTGTCCCGTCCCGTAATGTTGTATCATAATAGGAGATCATTTTCTTCATTTTTTAATGCCTTTCAGGATCTTTTTGCCGACTTTATCAAGCCCGAACGACTGATGCAGTTTCTGCATGGCCATTTTTACTTTACTCCTTTCGATCACGCAGGATATCTTTATTTCAGAAGTGCTGATCATCTGGATATTGACCCCGTGCTTTCCTAATGTTTCAAACATCTTCTGGGCAATACCGGGGTGGGATGCCATTCCCATACCCACTATCGAAACGACACCGATATTTTTATCAAAATTAAGGTCTTTGGCCTTGACGTCTTTCATCAAATTCTGGAGGATATTATTCGCATCTTTTATGTCTGATTGACTGATAGTAAAAGAGATATCATTGATCCCCTTGCGGCTGGCGCTCTGCACGATCATATTAACGTTGATATCCTCTTCAGCCAGAGCTTTGAAGATTTTTGCCGCTATCCCCGGAGTATCAGGTACTCCGCAGATCGTGATCTTGGCTTCGTCCATTTTACTGGTTACCCCAGTGATTAATAGATCTTCCATATTCTTATACTCCTTTACAATGATGGTGCCGGGTATATTATAAAAACTTGTTTTAACCACCAGTTTGGTATTATATTTTTTAGCTATAACAACGGATCGTGAATGCAGCACTTTTGCCCCCAGACTGGCCATTTCAAGCATTTCGTCATAGGTTATGATATCCAGCTTGCGAGATTCGGGCACCATTCTGGGATCAGCCGTATAGACCCCTTCGACATCTGTATAGATCTCGCAGGTATCGGCCTTTAAAGCCGCTGCCAGAGCCACAGCCGTTGTGTCCGAGCCGCCCCGGCCCAGTGTGGTGATGTTCAGGTTCTTATCCACACCCTGAAACCCGGCCACGATCACAATATGATTTTTCCTTAATAGGTCGAATATCTTGTTTGTTTTAATATGAAGGATCTTGGCCTTGGTATGCGCGCTATCGGTCTGGATCCCGACCTGCATCCCTGTCAGAGAGACGGCATTCACTTTTAAACGGTGCAGGGCCATGGCCAGAAGTGCAATGGATATCTGTTCGCCTGTGGATAAAAGCATATCCATCTCTCTTTTGGACGGGTGGGGATTAACCTCATTAGCGAGTTGAACCAGACTGTCGGTGGTTTTACCCATGGCTGAAACAACCACAACAAGGTTATTCCCTTTTTTCTCTTCCTGCGCGATCCGTTTGGCAATATTCATTATTTTTTCGGCGGTGGCCACAGAACTGCCGCCGAATTTTTGAACGACCAATTTTTTCATATCCTATCCCCAATGAAATTAAGATAAATTAATCAAAATAAAAGAATGGTCAAGTAATTTCTCATGCGGGCATAAAGTTTTATCAATCATTTGACTATTATTGAATTAAACTATTTTACGTTCGGCAATTTAAAAATTTTCTCATTCTCGGGTTACTTCCATGGTAACCTTCCGAGGCGGGTACCCTATTTTCCCCTCCTTGGGAAAATTGCGGGTTCCGATTCCGAAAATTATTAATTGCCTCACTTATATAAATTGACAATTTTGATTTATACAATTTGAATTAAAAATAATTTTATTAACCTTCATGCCCGCCTTCGACTTGTAAAAACGTCGAACCTCGAACGAGACCGGCTGAAAGAGTGAACGGGATAGTATCAATTTTCTTCCCAAGAAAGATTATCTATGTTTCATTTATATTGACTTGTGATTAAGAATTAGTATCATATTAACCATGAAAACAGTGCTGATCATTGATGATGATGATTCCATAAGGGATTCGATCAAAGACGTGCTGGAAGATGAAGGGTATCGTGTCCTGCAGGCCGAGAACGGGATGCAGGGTACTATGATGTGTAAAAAGAACAAAGTCGATATTGCGATCATTGATATATGGCTTCCCAATATTGACGGGATGAAAGTCCTTGAAGAGATAAACAGGATAAATAAAAAGATAAAATCGATCATGATATCAGCTCATGGCACAGTCACAACCGCGGTGGATTCATGGAAAAAAGGCGCTGTTGACTTTCTGGAAAAACCTCTTTCTCTGGATAAACTTCTCCAGGCTGTAAAAAAAGCCTCCGGATGAAAATTAGTCTAAAAGTTTACGCACATACTTTGCGATAGCCAGGCAGGACGTCAGGCCGGGTGACTCGATCCCGATCAGGTTGATCAGTGCGGGTAATCCTTTCCCTTTTTCTTCCTGTATGATAAAGTCACGGAAATCATCACCCGGGCCCTGGAGTTTGGGTCTGATCCCGGCCATATCCGGAGCCAGTTCTTCCGGTTTCATCCCGGGTAAATACCGTTTTACAGCCAGATAGAATTCTTCCCTGTGTGATCCATCAACCTCGTAATCAATGTTATCAACATAATGGATATTAGGACCAGCTTTGGCTTTACCCTGAAGGTCAAGAACCGTATGAATACCCAGTGATTTGGATTCAAGAGATATAGCGGGGTAGAGAAGAGAAGAAAAAAGCCCCTTGTATTTTCCGGAAAATTGGAAATATTCGCCTTTGGCATACTTCAACCTGTATCCTGCTTTATCGATATCGATACCGGCCATTCGCGCAATATGGTCCGAATACAGCCCGCCGCAGTTAATAACCGTCCGGGAAGAAAATTCAAATGTTTCACCATTTTTATCCCGCACAGCCACTTGATAAGAGTCTTTGTCGGGTTTCAGAGATATCAATTCAGAATGATAACTGACAATAACCCCCTTCTCCCTGATAAGTGATTCCAGTTTGACCATGAATTTATGCGTGTCAAATATACCTGTCGAAGGAGAAAAAAGGGCCCCCACGCCTTTTATCCCGGGAAGGGCCTTTTCAAGTTCATTTTTTGATTTAAAGACAAGATCAGTCACACCGTTTTTTTCCGCTTGTTTTTTCAGTATCTCCAGAAGCCGGATCTCACTTTCTTCCGAGGCCATAATATATTTCCCGCATCGCTTATAGGGAAGGGTGTATCTATCAAGGAATTCATAAAGAAGAGACCGGCCCTGAACACAGAATCGGGCTTTCAGGCTGCCCTCCGGATAATAGATCCCCGCATGAATGACCTCACTGTTGCGGCTTGAGGTTTCCTGCCCGAAACTGTCGTTCTTTTCCAGAAGAATAATGTTCTGACAGGACCGTGACAGTTCAAAGGCCACAGCCAGTCCCACGGCCCCGGCTCCAACAACCGTTATAGCGACTTTTTCCATACACACGAAAATATTTAATACAGGGATGATGTCAATAAAAAAAGGAGTTATAAAAAAACATTGACGACATATTATTATTTGTGTAATTTAAATGATATTATTTGCAGGAGTGATGATCATGAAAGAACAGAGTATTATTCTCTTTCGTTGCAGGGACGCCTTACATTTAAAAATGAAAAAGCTAGTAGACAATACAAAAAAACTATACAGGCTCCAGAAAATCGATGAATTGAGAGAACTGTTAAAAGAAAAAAAGAATGTTATCGTCATCTATGATCATAAGAACAGGAAAAATTTTTCCGAATCAGCAAAGCCTTTGAAAAAATCCGCTCGATTCCTTACTGTTTTTATCATGACAAAAACGGATATGCAGAAATTGAAATCCGGCAAAGAAGAAGACGTTTATTATACTGCCATGACCTCTTCGACGGAATTACACCAATTATTGAATATCTTATTTAGTATCAATCAGATGCAGATAGATCTGGATGAAAAGGAGAATATTGTCAAAGCTTTTGAAACAGCCAGTGAACTGAGCCGCAAAGAACTGTTAGAGGCCTACGAAAATATACAGGCGCGGGAAATCGTCTCAGAAATGAGCCGCAACGAATTGATGGACACCTTGAAAAGCGTCAAGGCCTGGGAGAGGGTGGCTGAACTGTCCCGGGAAGAAAGGATCGCAACAAAGCAGGAGATCGAAGCCTTTAATGAGGTTTTAGAACTGTCAAGAGAAGAGAGGGTGCTTGCCGATAAGATAATAGGAGCCTGGGAAAAAGCCATGGAAATGGGCCGTGGCGAACTCATTGAAGCTTATGAAAAATTAAACCAGATCATTAAGGAGAAGAATGAATTGGTTAAAAAGCTGATGAGTAAGGTTCCCAATCCCAAGCAAAAGGAGAGCCAATAGGGCCATGAACACACCCAGCCCTAAGAAAAAGAAGAATTTCACTTTCTCTCAAGGGTATAAAGAAGGCATACAGCGAAGGAAACATGCCAGGATCCCGGTCGAAATAAAGTCTACCTTCACGTATATGGATGCCTATAATAAATATACTGATACCTGTTTGATCACCAGCCTTTCGACCGGAGGTGTGGGTTTTGAGACAAATGGGGTTCTCTTAAAGGGAGATGTGATCACCATTATCTTCCCCATGGAGGGATTCATTATCAAAGAAGATGCCATGATCACCAGGACACATGGTAAAGAAATTGGATGTAAATTTATCGATCCAAAAAAGGACAATGTTAAGAAAATTCAAGAATTTATTTATAAAAAGATCTTTCAGTAAAAGAATAAGAAAGATCCTTATTTTTTTTATCCTTGCCTTTCTTCTTTTATTCACTGCGGCCGCTGTGATATACAAGATCTATGTTACCAGAGATTTTGTCAGACAACAGGCCATCACTTTTTTCAAGACCTCATTTAACCGGGATATCTCCCTTTCAGTTAAAAGGATCAGTCTGTTCAGGGGGATCGAGATTGAGGATTTGGTGATCTACAATACACCTCAATTCAATAAAAGTAAATTTATCGAGATAAAACGCCTCAGGATCCGGTATAATATCCTGTGGCTGGCCCTGTTCAAGATCAAGATAAAAGAAATATCCCTGATCCAGCCCCGTGTCTATCTTCAATATGACGCCGATGAAGGGGTCTGGAATTATTCTGACCTGGCCGGACCGCCAGGGAAAAAACAGCCAGAACCGGAAAAAAAGCCGGGGCCCATAAAAATTTCCCTTGATATGAAAAAATTCGAGATCAGAGACCTCTCTGTGAGGATTGCTTCTGATCAGTTTATATTGTTGAAAGGCCTGAACATCCAAAGCCGTGTTAAACTCGATGAGCCGTCTCTGAAGGGAATCAGGAGGCTTTTTCTGGATATCAACACAACAGGTGATAAAAATCTGGTTTACCAGAAAGAAAATCTCAAGCTGAATATTCCTCTGGATCTGAAAATGGGGATCGATATCCGGTCCAGGAAAGAGGCGCGGGCAGATATCCGATATGTCCTGAAAGATCAGATCGTGGAGATGAATAAAAAGATAATCAATATCCCGGATATAAAGTTTGTCTTTAACTGCGGTATCTTTCTGGATGAGGGGATGATAAAACTGGACCGCATCAGCCTGGACGTAAATAAAAATACCATCATTAATCTATCCGGATCGGTCTTTGATATTGAAAAGGTCCCAAGGATCGACCTTTCATCAAAAAGCAACGAGTTCAATATGGCTTCTCTCAATGATCTGGCCAAGATCTTTTTAGAAGACCCGGGTCTGAGGACGTCGGGAAAATTCAAGATCAGTCAGATGGCCCTGTCTACTTTGGAAAAAAGGGATTTTCCGTTCTCTATGGCCCTTACACTGAAAGATTTTAATTTTATCTCACCGAAGAACAAACTGTTCCTTAATAAATGTTTTTTATCCTTTACAACGAGAAAAATACCGGCGCAGATTAAATCGTCTTTTCAACTATTTGCCAAAAGGATAAAGGCCTCAAGTCTCGAGATCGAAAATCTGGATATCGAATCCTCAGCCTATTTTAATGATAAATTTGTACTGAAATCAGTGACTCTTGATGTGACCGATACCTTGATCAATAAGGGTGAGTTTAATCTCTCGTATCAGATAAAAGACAGAAATATCAGAGGCCGGGCTGTGTTAAAAAAATTAAATCTGGCCCGCTTGAGCAAAGGCCTTTCCGGTACACTTTCTCTCACCAATTATACTGCCGGGCCTTTGACACGATTATTGCTTAAAACCGATCTGTCCATCCCTGACATGAAATTTTCATCAGCCATAGGGACCAATTTCTATTCTTCTGAAAATATCAATTTAAAACTGAGTTCAAAAATAGTTAAAGAGAAAGATATTATCGACATATCAAATATCAGTTTCACCTTGAATGATTTCCTTCGTCTCTTGATAAAGGGAGAATATGATCAGAGGACAAAGGGTCTGGAAGCGCGAATTGAGACTTTTGACATTGTAGCGGAAGACCTGATCAAGGTTCTTCCGGACCCGGTAAAGTATTCCATGCCTTTTGAAGGTGTGAAAGGCGTCATAGCCACAAAAGGATATGTCAATATGAAAGACGATCGATTAACAGCCCGGATCACGACCACCAATTCTTCTCTGCTTCTGGAAAATGTTGACTCGGGATTTCTTATCAATGGTTTTGTTTCCAGGCTGGATTATAAAAGTCAGGCCAACCGTTCCAGTCTTATCTATCGGTTCAAGGCCACCAATATCGAGAATAAAATAGCAGTCTCTTCAACGAATGCCCGGGGAGAAAGAGTGTCCCAGTCTGTCTATGAGCCGTTTGCCGAAAAGGTCGATCTTGTTTCCTCTGTCAATATGACGCCGGAGAATATTGAGATAAAATCCATATCCCTGCAGGTCCCTGATCTGAATCTGGTCAGCCATATTGCCGGTAAGGTGACCCGGGTGAAAAAGAAGAACAGAGTGAATTTGACCTTTGACTTTGACCTGGCGCCACCGGAGAAGATCACTTTTCTGAAAGACAGTCTGATCGATGGTTCGCTGAATATCAGGGCTTTTATCATGTCACTGACCGATGATCTGATAGAGGTCAAAGGCCGCATCAATTTTAATGACCTGCACTTTAAAATGAAAGATTTAGGCGTTGAAGCCGTAAATGGGTTCTTTCCATTTACCCACCTGGTGGGTAAAAGAGATGTGAAACTCTCACTTCTGGAGCGAAGCGCTCTGAAGGATCTGGTTACGCTCAATTATCCTCAGCACAGGGGGTATAATCCGCCACCAGATAATTTTTCCATCCGTACGATCAGGATGAAGGATATAAAGATCGAAGATATCCGTTTTGATATGAATTATTCAGATAATTTTATGACATTGAACCGGGTCTTCTGCCGCGTCAGCGGAGGAACTATCAGTGTGAATAATTCTTATATTGATCTGGCTGACCTGAACCCTGCCAATTTCAAGTATCAGTTCAATATAGAGACCTCCAATCTGGATGTTGCCAAACTCTTTAACGTCAAAGTGGGGAAGGATGAAAATACAAAGATCTCGATCAACACCAAGTTCAAGGGTCAGGGCGCCAGTATGGATAATCTGGGAGAGTTATACGGGGCTTTTAATATCACCAGTATTGGTGATGCTCTGGCTTTGAAATTGCTGGATGTCATGGACCCCCAGAAAAAGAATGAAGGGATGAACAGCGTCAGGGATATTCTTGAGGGAGGCGCTTCTCCCGAGCTGATCTCCATGGAGATAAAGTTCGGGCAGATCTATCCCAAATTCTGGTATAAAAATCCGCCTTCTTACAACCCTCTTAACCTTTATAAAAATATCATGCTTCTTCTGGAACCTCCGTCTCCTATAGAAATTGAGCCGCCTATACCCATGGAGACGATCATCAGGAATATGATGAAGAAGAGTTAAGGCGTTCGAGGTTCGACGTCCGATGTTAAAAAAAATTTCTTAAAAAATTTAATTTTTCTGCTAAAGTTTGTTATCCTTACGTACGATATATCTATTAGAAAACAAAAATAGCATGGGATGGCAATAGATTATCCCTCCCGTTGCCGTTCCGTGAAATTTTTTGTAATAATAAAAGCAGAGAGATTCGATCCCGTCTCTCTGCTTTTTCTTTTTATGCCCCTATTTATTATAACTTCCAGGAATACTTTTTTTCTTATTGTTTTTCTTATTCTTCAACGTAGAACGTAGAACGTCGAACCTGCTGGTCAAAACCTTGCCTTCCCTGGAGGATTTGACCTGACTACCATCCTGGTAGTCAAACGTCGGACTTCAAAAGTACGTAAGCCTGACGGCCTTATATCGGCAGATCTCATGGCAGCAGTAACATTTGATGCATTTTTTCTGTTCGATTCTGGCTTTTCCATCGACAAGAAAGATGGTTTTAGCCGGGCATATCCTGATGCATTCTTCGCAGGCAGCGCATTTAATCCGGTCGATGACAGGTTTTTTTCTTAAAAAATTTCTGTTCAGCAGAGGAAATATTTTAGATAGAATGCCCCGGCCTACGCCCGGAGTAATGGTCTTGAACGTTCTATCTATCAGGGATCGCAGGTCATCTCCCTTTACCTCGATCATAGAAGGCTCATACCCTCCAAAACCGGATATCTTTGCCGCTTTGATCACTTCAATGTGTTGGGGATCATAATTCATAATGATCGAGCTGATATAATCAACCGATACCGTATCAGTTCCTGAGATAATAACACCTGTTCTTTTGGGCAAGCCGGTATTGGGCCCTTCCCCTTCCATCCCCATGATCCCGTCAACGATATTGAGGGCCGGTTTAATAATCCTGTTCAGGTCGATCAGCATCTGAGAAAAATGGAAAGAGTCCTGAAACCTGAAATGGAAGGTCTGCTTTATCATGCCGGGGATCACACCAAAAAGATTCTTAACAGCCACTGTGATATGGGTAAGGGAATGGTTCTTCAATTTCGGGAGGCTGATGATACTGTCAAAGGCCAGTATTTCCCTGGCTACAGGAAAGGTCTTGACCATTCTGCCTGAAGGATTTTTTATTAAAGTGGTGTGTCTGAACGTCACCAGAGGAATGTTCTCCTCACGGCATACTCTTTTGATACCGCTGGCTTTGGCCACATTGCTCAATGTATTGAATGCCGGTGAATCCCCGACCGAGGGCAATCCGCCGGCTTTTTTCACCAGTTGAATAACAGCCCGCAGGAATTCAGGATGAGTGGTGCAGGCTTTTTCAGGTTCTTTAGCAGCCAGAAGATTGGGCTTGATAAGAACTTTATCCCCTTTTCTTATAAATCTGTCCAGACCACCCAATAAGTTGAGGTTTTGTTCGATCTTTTTCAGTAATTGATCAGGCTGGTAAGTATCACAACGTGTTAAGGCTACCTGGAACTTTTTCAAGTTCAAACCATTCAGTCGCGGCCACGCAGGATCAACAGACGCAAGAGCTGCATAATGGCCATGGTGGCGGAAGCCACATAGGTCCAGGCTGCGGCTGATAGAACTTCTTTAACACCTGTGATCTCTTTTGTATCAAGATACCCCGAGCTCTGGAGAATGGCCACAGCCCGTTTGCTGGCATTGAACTCTACCGGAAGGGTGATGATGGTAAAGGCAACAAACGCCGTGAAAAGATAGATCCCTATATCCATCAATAATTTATTATAGCCCATGATAAGGCCGATGAAGAAGAGAAAAAATCCAAGATTCGATCCGAATCGGGCTACAGGAAAAATACCATTTCTAAATTTCAAAGCGGCGTATCCTTTACTATGCTGAATGGCATGTCCGGCTTCATGAGCGGCTATCCCGACAGCAGCCACAGAATCGCTTCCAAAAACACCCTGAGAGAGATTGAGGCTTTTTTTAATGGGGTCATAATTATCGGTCAATTCCCCGGCGATTTCTTTTACAGGGACATCGATCCCGTTCCCGCTGAGTATCTTTTCAGCCATATCGGCCCCGGTAATACCCCGTCTGGTCCTGACCCTGGCCCATTTTGAGTAGGCGCTTTTCACCCTGGATTGAGCCCAGAGCGCCAGTATAAAAGCCGGTATGATCAATAAAAAGGTGCTATCCCAGAAAAACATATTATTTCCTCCTGCACATCAATGCTGTTATTCTAAATATAATTTCATCCGGAGGATATGTCAAGGCAATAATAAAACCTGGCCCCGTGCGACGTTCGACGTTCTACGTTTTCCCCAACGTCGAACGGGGAAACGTCGCACGTCGAACGTATATTATTTCATCACATCAACGATGATGGTCAACAACGGATTGGTGAGCGTGCCGGAATAGGTCATGGGGCCCGGGCTTTTGCGGTTGGCCAGTATGGCAAAAGAAAAAACATCTTTGGTTTTTTCTCTGATAATGAATCCCGCTACCGTATTGACACCACGCACGGAAAGAGTCCCGGTCTTGACCAGAATGACCATGTCATCCGGCGGAACCGGGTTCATGGCATGGGGATGATGTCCCTGCCTGGCCAGAGTGGGTAGAAAGGCTTTTCTTATTTCAGGATCCCTGTAAAAGTAATTCAGGGCCCGGGCAATATCTTTTGGTGAGAATTGATTGTTGACAGAAAGGCCTGAGGCGTCGCCTATAGAAAAATTATTCTTTTCAAGACCAATCTTTTTCATACAGAAATCTTTTAATACCGCTATACCTTTTTCACGGGTACCGGGTGTTGATTGAAACCGGGCTCCCAGGTCTTTATTCAAAACTTCAGCTATGACATTATTGCTTCTCTGGTTCATATCTTGAACAGACTGTTTTAAAACGGTGCCTTTCATAATATAGAGGGTTTGTGCTTTCTTCGGTACATGTCCTTTTTTAATGCGGCCCTTTATCCTGATCCCGGCTTTTTGACATATTTCATAAAAAAGCGTAGCCGCGTAAAGACCCGGCCGGCTTGCGCCGAGATGGACATAGTCAAACTGTCTGTCCCAGGCTGTGATCGTTCCTTTGATCGTAAAATGATCGCCCCATTCATACATCTGGTAGGTCATGGCAGGCCGGCCCGGACTGGCCGATTTTGAGATTTTAACAGCATAGGTCAGTTTAGCATAGGACGTTTTCGGGCTGAGCCACAATTTCACAGGTGTGCCGTCCTTGATCCCTACCTCGAGCCAGTTATAATTCACATTTAAAGCGCAGGGTGGAGCATAGAGGTTTCTGGCATTGGGGCTGAAGCGGTTCTTTTCTTCATCCAGAAAGCTGATGTCATATACAATATCACCCTTAACGTCTTTCAGACCTTTTGATCTCAAATCTTGAGCGGCTTTTTCCAGATCAGGGATCATTAGCGAGGGATCGCCTTTTCCTGCCAGATAAAGGTTCCCCTCAAGGGTCCCGTTCTTGATCTCTGAATCAGTCATGATGGGTGTTTCAAAGCGATGGTCGACGCCCAATTTAATGAGGGCAATGGCTGAAGGGATGATCTTGAACACCGAGGCTGTGATATATTTTGATCTGTCATCACGGCTGTAAAGGGTATGCTTGCCGTCAACAGAAGAGATGTGGATCCCCACATTGACATCTTTAAAAAGCCCTGTGTTTAATTTTTCCTCTATCAGACGCGACAATTCCCTGGCTGTTTGTTCATATTCCATGGAAGCGCCGTCTGAACGGTAACCCGAGCAACTGAGAAAAAAGACAAGGATAATACTATAAAGAAATGATATTTTATTATTCATGGGTGTGCTGGTTTTGTTCATTCAGAAAAGGTTTATTTCTGTTTGCTGACATAGAGTGTCTGGGTCGGGTAAGCGAATTCGATGTTGTATTTCTGGAA
>JAFGFC010000092.1 GCA_016931325.1 Spirochaetota bacterium
CCTGGGGAAGGATAGCCGGGATTCTTATAAAAAAGCCCTGGCCGGCGACCCTGTATCCGCCTTTGGGGGGATCGCCTGTTTCAGCGGGGCTGTTGATGAAAAGACCGCTTCTCTTATGAGTGAAAGGTTCTTTGAGATCATTGTGGCTAAAAATTTTGAGAAAAAAGCCCTGACAACCTTAAAGAAAAGAAAGAATCTTCGTATTATTAAAATTTCAAATTATAGTACTTTTCTTAAAAAAGTCCCCATCCTGGCTTCTGTTAACGATACGGTTCTGGTACAGGACAGAGATGTTCTTTTATGGAACGATCTGGTATCGGTTACCAAAAAGAAACCGGTCACCAGGGATACGGAAGAGTTAAAATTCGCCTGGATCGTATGCAAGTATATTAAATCCAATGCTGTTGTGTTTACCAGGGATTTCCAGTTGATCGGCTCATGTCCGGGTCAGACCAGCCGTATCGATTCAGCCAAATTCGGAGCAAAAAAGGCCAAAGATTTTGGCTTTGACCTGAAAGGCTCTTATCTGGCTTCTGACGCGTACTTTCCCTTTTCGGATAATATAAAATTGGCGAATAAGATGGGAGTCAAAGCGATCATTCAACCGGGCGGCTCCATAAGAGATAAGGATGTGATCGCTGCGGCAGACAATCTGGGTCTTGTCATGGTCTTTACCGGCATGCGTCATTTTAACCATTAAGAAGAGAAGAGAAAGATCCCCTATCGGGAATTATCTTGCTTTATCCTGTCCCATAATGCTCCTATAACCATGGGCCGGAAATAATCTCCCCCGCATTCAATGTGGTTGAAGAACATTCCGCATCTTTTCTTTCTGTTGTGGACGTCTTTGATCACCCTGAAAGCTTTTTTCTTTAAACCCATGATAGCAAGGTGCAGGGCAAAACTGTATTCGGTCCCGGTCCATGGTTCATACTGCTGAAAGCTTATTCTTTTATTATCAGGATACCCTCCGTTAATATAACACCAGCCTTTTTCACCCGGCGTGGAATAAGCTTGCATATAGGAAAGGTCCATTTTTTTCCTGTTGTGTTTCAAGCAGGACCGTAAATGTGAAAGGATCATATCCTCCGGAAGGATATGGCCCAGACCCATCAGGTAACAATACCAGTCCCCGCTCAAAGCGTCCAGGAGGCATCCGTTATCCCTTTTCTTATCTGTGGTCCAGAGATCAAAATATTTTCCGTTCCAGAGTTTTTTTATGAGATTATCCCTTACAACAGCAAGATCTTGTTCACATTTTTGTTGAAACTTTTTGTCTTTCACAAGCCGGGCTG
Source organism: Spirochaetota bacterium (assembly GCA_016931325.1). GTDB lineage: Bacteria > Spirochaetota > JAHITG01 > JAHITG01 > JAFGFC01 > JAFGFC01. Next base: position 1,296 of record JAFGFC010000092.1, read on the forward strand.
ATTCGGCGCTCACCTTCAGGGCAGCCAGTTGCAGACAGCCAAGATAGATACTGCAGCCATTCCAACCCCAGGCGTCAAAGGTCTGATCCGGGCCTTCAATATCGGGAATCAGGTCGCCATCAGTATCCCATTGATAGGTGCATAAAAGGGCTTTTTTTATGGCGGGATACATTTTCTTTAAAAAGGAAATGTCGTCCCACAGATTATAGTCCCTAAAGGCCATGAGGATAAACTGCATATTCATATCTTTTCTTCGGTATTCATCAATTTTTTTAAAACTGCCGGGAAAGAAATGGCCTATCCAGCCGTCGGCTCTTTGAAATTTAGCCGTTAATTCCAGAGCGGTTTTTTCAAGCCGGGGGAACAGCTTGGCATAAAGCCAGGAACCGTAGAAACTCACATCCGTGGTCTGAAGGCCGCAACAGCAGCAGCTCCCTTCCCAGACCCCGAATTTACCGTCCCTGGCCAGCCAGCTCTGTTTCACAAAGCTGGACAGCTGAGCGCTATAACTGTCTTTTACATGTTCCGGAAGACCGGCAGAATATATTCTTTTATGGACAAGGCAGACTTTTTCAAGAATATTGTTCTTATTTTTTATGGTGTAATCAAGGACCTGGGATGCGTTTTTAAAAAAGCGGGTATAGAAATGTCCCATAAAATTATTGTCATTATCCCTCATATCAGGATAGAACCAGCTGATAATGACCTCATCCTCAAAATCACCCTCCCAGAATACGGCGGCATAATAATGGTCTTTTTTCCCTTTCCAGAAATTGAGCCTGTATTCTTCCTGTTTATCAAAGATATCTTTAAGGCGCTCGTTATCAGGAACATAAAAATGTTTCAGGTCCTGAGGGACATAAAAGGCTTTGCCTTTTTTACTCCCTAAAGCGATCTGCCCTTCTTTGCTTTTCAGAACGATCCTGTTGTTCTTAAAGGAAGGTATAGAGGGGTAGAAGGAAGGGAGAAAAAAGATCATCCTGCCTTTTCCTTTCACTTTTAAAACAAGAGAGGGGAGAGTCGAATGCTTTAGATCATGGGGTATGAAAAGAGAGGTGAATTCTATCATGGTATGGACCTGGGGGAAGTGGAGTTTGACCCGGGGGAATTCAGCCTGAAATTCGATCTTTTTCACACCTTCGATGATGCGTCCGGCGGTTACCAGATCGGTCAACCGCAGGATCCGGTTTTTCTTCCTGTCCCTGTGGAGGAAGAAGGCGTCCAGAGGTATTTCCTGTTTCCAGTGGTTGAACAGACGGCATCGATAGAACATGCCGTCCGGGCGCACTTCAAAGCCACCGGCACCGATGGAGCCCATATAGACTCCGCTTCGAGCCAGGTGCTTTTTATTGTGTGTTATCGTAAATTTCATGATATTTTACTTTGCCTGATGCAAAAGTAATAGTAATATCATTGTAATTAAAAATCAATAGTTAATTCTTGAACTTGGTCGAATACCTACCATCCGTGGAGATTCGACCCGATAAACATCCTGTTTATCGAACTTCGTGATCAAATCCCAGCCATCCTTGGGGATTTGATCTGACCTACCTCCTGCAGTTATGGTCGGCTCCCTGCCATCCATGGCGGATCCGAC
>JAFGFC010000093.1 GCA_016931325.1 Spirochaetota bacterium
AAATCTGTGGGATACAAGGTGGCCGGGAAATAAGAATCGGCAAGATTGGTTATATAAAAGCTCTGCGGGCTTTCCAACAATTAACCAAGCCTAAAGGCTTCCCGAGGAATTTCTTGGAAATTCCCGGGATTAAATCCCTGGAATTGTCAAGGACAATTCCTTGGGACGGCTACAAACTAACCACCTAATAAATTTATTTGGAGGAGGCGTTCAATTCAATAATGATCTTTGTCCCCTTTCCTGGCTCACTTTCACATCTCACTTTCCCATGATGTTCCGTTACGATCTTTTCGACGATCGATAACCCCAGTCCCGTACCCTCTTTCCGGGTGGTGAAATAAGGATCAAAGACCTTTTCCATAACCTGCTTGTCCATACCGGGCCCGTTGTCAGAAACTTCAAGATAAATGAACCTGCCGAATACATTACTTTTAGTCCAGGTCTTGATATTAACATGGGCCTCTTTTTGTTTTTCCAGAGCGGTTATACTGTTATTAATAATATTGACGATAACTTCTTTTATCTTTTGCTTGTCCAGGCTTAAAAGGGGCAACTCTTTTTCCAGGTCCGTCGTGATCTCGATATGAGGAACTGCCTCGAACATAAATAATGTCTCAATAATAATATGATTTAAATTCTCCACACTGAGTTTGAGGTGAGGCATTCTGGCGAATTCAGAAAATTCCGTAACCAGAGTTTTTAAAGTGTCTACCTCTTTTGAAATGGTTTTCACCGATTTATTCAGGATCTTTTTAAAATCCTTGGAATCTGCTTTTTTTAATAACCTTTCAGCTGATAACTTGATAGGTGTTAAGGGATTCTTGATCTCATGGGCGATCTTTCTTGCAATATCCCGCCAGGCCGCTATTCTCTGGGCATGAAATAACGCCTGCTTGCTGGCTTTTAAATCTCTTGTCATCTGGTTAAACGCATTGATTAAAAGTTTTATCTCATCCTTTGCGTTATATTTTATTTCAAAATCAAGGTTACCCCTGGCAATGTTCCGGGTCCCGTCAAGAAGAACCTTTATGGGTTCTGTTATGCCTTTGGCTATAAAATAGCTGGCGGTAATGGCGATCAGAATGATAAAAAGGCCAACTGTGATAACCGTTACCGTGGTAATCCCTTTCACCAACGGCTTTTTATACAATTCTATCTGCTTATAAGCCTGAAGTGATGAGGCGATCTTATTGGCTTTGGATGAAAAATCTTTCGGTAGCATTTTCGCTATAGCCAAGACTCCTATCACATTTTTTAATTCATTGTGGACAGGGGAAAATCCGGCAATATATTCATTTTCACCTTCGGTAATTAATTTCACTGTCTCTTTTTCTGATAACGCTTCATTAAAAACATCCTTTTCAAATATTTTTTTCAATATTAATATTGACTGGTATTCTACCATAATGGCTTTATCTTTATTAAAGACGAAAATAGAATCGATCATATACTTTCTGCAGAGAGCGGCCACACCCTTCTGGTACATTTTACTGTCTGATTGAAAAATAATACTGTATCTGACCATTTTATCACTGCTTATTATCTTGAGATAATGTTTCATTTCCTGTTTATATTTTTCCTGAAATTCACTTATCAGATTTAATCCGGATTCAAGGGATTCTTCTATTGATCTTGTCAACCAGAGTTCAATAGCCTGATTAATAAGGTTATTGGTTAAAAAGATCAATGGGATAAGGGGAATAATAACAATAATGGCAAAATAGACCATCAGTCGGGTCTGAAATTTCCCGCCACGCAACATCCTATATTGCCTGGTGAACAGCTTGTAAGCAACGACCGTGATGATATAAAAAAGGATCAGAGGAGCGATCGTTAAAAAATAGAACATAAAAGCGATCTGCCGGGTACCCCGGGAAGGATTGATAAATTGAGTCAGAACCCCGAGTTCCAGAACAATAAGCAGGATAAGAATGGCTGAATGGAACAATATCTGTTTGAGTCTTGTTTTTGACACTATTTTATATCTTTTTTCTTCCAGGATGTTTCAAAACTTCTTGTTATGACAAGGTCATAAATCCAGCTGAGAGGAGGGAATAGCTTGATAGATTCCAGTTCCGCTCTTACTTTGATATAGCAATTTTTCTTTTCTTTTAATTCCGACATGGGAATCATTTTCACATCCAGGATACACATTAATTTCTTCTGTAATTCTTCTTCAGACTTTAATTTGTATAATTCCTCGTCTTCTGCCAGATGAAACATCTTCTCCCAGATATTATATGTAACGATCTTTTTGACGGTCTTTTCAGCCAGTGTTTTATCAAAAAGAAGAAAAAAAGGTCTTTTTTCCTGAACTTGAATATGATAGACGATAGTCACCTTAACTCCATTTTTTAAAAGATCAATGATCTCCCCCGATATAGGTTGATCCAGAGTGGAACTAATTGATAAATAACTCTGGTTAGTGGATATTTTTATCTCTTTTATTTCCTGAGCCAGTGACAAAAAGGGCAACAAGCAAAACAGAACAATGATAAAATATTTCTTCATTTAAAATCTCCGCGAGTACATGGCGGTAATGTTCTTCCTCTCAAGGTCAAGTTGAAAATTAAGACCGCTTTTCATTTTCTCCCGCTGTTTGTGGATCTCCCGGTTATAAACATTGGCTGAATGAACAGCATCGATAACACAATAGATCGTTGACCCGAAATAAAAAGCAATATATCCTATGATCCAGGCTTTATCACCGTCAGAGATCTCCTGCCATTCCACGACCTGGTCCCCGTTTTCATCATCTGTATATTTATCATTCAGGGCCACGATCATCCAGACCAGCATCCCTTTCTGCAAGAAGTCTGTCAGAACAAAAATGGATCCCTTGGTATACTCTTTTGTATAGAATTGACCCAACCCCATCATGGTGGCTGATAAGAGTCCGGCTACAAAAGGATCCTTTTCATCATAATATTCATAGCTGCTATCAGACGCCGTTACCATCGGGATTGAAATACAAAATATGATAATCGTAATAATGATCTTTTTTACTTTCATATAATTTCTCCTTAAGGGACATGTTATATTCTGTAATGAATTCCCAGATAGTTATTCTCTCCGTCATTTTCGAAATCCAGAAATGTCATATTCTTCTGCGACCTGATCAACTCTAAATTATTCCTTCTTACTGATCGGATAGCATCAATGATGGTGTAGACCCTGAATAGAACAAATCCTGTGGCCAGCGATATCGCTATGGTTTCCTGCTTTTTTGTAATATTTTCTTTTGGTTTTATATTCAGCTGAAATCCTATATCACTGTTCGAGCTGAAATTTATATCAGCCACCGTCAGAATCGCGGATATCCATAATGTTGTATCAACGATCCAGAAAACGGTCCCTTTAAAATAATCTCCGGCATAGATCTGTCCCAGACCGGCCATATACCAGGAAAGAACCCCGGCTAAAAAAGGATCCTGCCTTTTAATGATATCCGATCCCAGCGGTATCTGCCCCAGGACAACAACGAAGATACAGGCAAAAATAATAAGATTCCTTACTGTCTTCATGCTATTCACCCTCCTCCAAAATTTTGCATAACTTATCTATGGCTTTATCTTCATCTTCCCCACTAACAATAATGGTCAACTTTGTATTAAAGGTAGCCGCCAGGGTCAAAACACTCATGATACTCTTGCCATTCACTTCCACACCATCTTTAATGATCTTTACATCAGATTTGAATTTATGAGCGGTCTGAACAAAATTGGAAGCCGGCCGGGCATGAAGTCCTGTCTTATGCTTTATCATGACATCTTTTCGTTTCATTCCAATCACCTCTTAATTATATACAAAGTTGATGAAAATAATGACCAGTAAATAAATCATAAAAGTCACCACCGGAACAAGCTTTTTATTTAAATATTGAAAAATTAAAATACCGGCAAAAAGACAAAGGGTAATAAAAAGATGCAAAATCATTATATTTTCCCGTCCATAATAATAATGTGTCACAGGGATCATTCTGTATTTACCCAGGCTGACAAGATAAAATAAAACACCCCATATCACAAGGAGAGCCTGCTTTAATTTTAAAATAATGTTCTGGAGATTCAGTTTGGCCAGGTTAAAGATCACATTAATACCGTGTTTATAACCAAGAACAATACCAAAAAATCTGATAAATCCATTAAGGATGATATTAAATCCCAGCAGGAATATGATCCAACCCCAGACTGGGCCCAGCATGATCAAGCCAATGGAGATCAGGATAAGGAAAGGTCGTGTGATCCCCCAGCTGAAAGCATCACCCAGCCCGGCCAAAGGGCTCATGATATCAAATTTAAATTGATTCAGCCGATCTTGATTGTCTTCTTGAATCAACTTCAAGGCGACACCAAAAATAAAGGAAGCGAAATAAGGGTTCGTGTTAAAATATTCAAAGTTACGCAAAAGGCTGTCCACAACAGATTCTTTTTTTAATTTAAATTTCTTTATGGCCGGATACATAACATACATAAAACCGTAATTCTGATAATTCCGTTGGTTTAAAAGATTCTGGTAAAAAAAACTTCTCCAGTATACTTTGAAAAAATCTTTCAATTCGATCTTCGGCTTCATAATTTTAACCTGACAGATATAAAATTCCAGGTAAAGATAAAGAGGAAACAGACAGCCGTCAAACTGATAAAGATCATAATGGGTTTTACATGGAAAAAATTAAGGATAACAGCACTGGCTATACCGACCAGGACCAGGTAAATTTTGCCATGGACATCTGAAATGTTTAAAAAATACACCATGGAAAAAAGAGGCAAATAATAAGTAATATATTTCATAATATCACATATCAGATAATCACCCATCACAAGACGGCTCAAACTGTTAATCGCTAAAATTCCCAGATAGATACCTCCAAAAGAGAGAACCGTAAAAAAGACAAGGCTCAAGCCCAGGCTTATCATATTGAAAAAAGCGAAATGGATCCTGCCTTCCTGTACCTGGGAAATAAATTTATCAACCAGGAAATCATCAATGACCCATAACATGCGATTGACACGTTTGGAAACATGTCCCATGAACAGACTGAACAAAAGGATCAGGGGAAAGATATGACCCAATTCCATAACCTGATAATAATAGTTCGATAAATAGATCCCCAGCCCTGCCAGGACAGGGCCACTGGGAGTAATAAAATTTCCCACAGGGAGTTGATTCACGGTAAACATTTCCATAATCACACCAACATAGAGACCCACATAAAAATTTTTCAGAATAATACCGAAAATAACTCCACATACCAGGGGCCGGGAAAGAGAAAATGTCCCAAAGTGTCTCTCATCAAGATTAAAAATAGCGATCAGGGAACTGAATCCTATTATTTCATTTATTGGCATTTTTTTTCTTTGTGCTGTTGATCATCTTGATAACATTGTACGCTTCATCACTGGGCAGGGCCCGGCCTTCTAATTGAATTCCCTCCTTAGCCAGGTCCTTGAGGTATTTTTTATCCTGTTCATTCAAGGCCAGATTGGCTGTTAACTGAACGCGTCCTAATTTATAATGCAGGCCACCCACATTGATCGATTTTAAGGAACAACCCTGTTTTACCAGTTTATAGGCATCTTCAGGAGATTCTATTAGCAATATCGTCTGGAATTTTTGCCACCGCTTTTCCTTTAATTTTTTTGCGGCCGTATTGATATTTAGAAATTCCAGATTGATATCGGAAGGAACAGCCAGCTTGATTACCTGAATTTTATAATGATCATTGATCAGGCTATCATTGGCGACAACGATATTATCCAGCTTGAGTGTCTTTACCCATCCTGTTACCACCTGTCCATGAATCAGCCTGTCATCGATTCTCACTATCAGGTTCTCTGTCATAATTATTTATTTATCTCACACGTGTTTGTTTTTTCATTTACATCAAGCATAGCGCTGGATAATTTCTTTTTAATTTTATCTATTAATTGAGGAAAAGGTAAATAATCTTTGGTGGTCATTGTTTCCAGCAGAATGGGCAAATTAATACCGCTGAAAATCCGGATACGGCTGTCGGATAGATACTTGCAGCAGACATTCAGGCAACTGCCTCCGAACATATCTATAAAAATAATAATATTATTCCCTTTGTTCTTATTGATCAGTTTATCGAGCCGGTTTTCCAATTTTAAAACATTCATTTCCTTGGGAAAATTTATACTCACAATGTCATTCATTTCTCCCATAATCATTTTTGCTGTTTCAATTAATGATTGAGCCAGGTTTCCATGGGTCAAGAGGATCACTATGGTTTTTTTCTTTCCCATTATTTATCTGAGATACCAAATAATTTCTTGTCAAGTTCTATAGGGGCATTAATCCCCATCTTTTTCAAACGCTCATTTTTAGAGGCTGTTTCAATAATAATGGGTATATTTCTCCCTGGTTTTACAGGTATCAAAAGAAGCGGGATCTTGACATCTAAAATATCATAATATCGATTTTCCATACCGAGTCTATCATACTGCTTTCTTCTTTTCCATTCCTCTAACATAACCACCAGCTCTATTCTTTTTCTCTCACGCACAGAACCGGCACCGAACAAATTTTTTACATCAATAATCCCCAATCCCCGGATTTCCATATAATGCTGAACAAGATTTAAACCTGAACCGGAAAGGATTGACCCACCCAATTTTTTAATCAAAACAACATCATCAGCAATAAGACGGTGTCCCCGTGTGATCAATTCAAGAGCGCACTCACTTTTGCCCACACCGCTTTTTCCCAGAATAAGCACTCCTGTACCAAATACTTCTAAAAGGACTCCATGATAGGTTCTTCTGGGAGATAGATATTCCTGTAAAAGATGGGTGACTGAATCGATGATATCACCCGTAGGTTTAGTGCATATCAGAACCGGGACACCTCGTTTATTGGCCAGGTTTAAAAAATCCTTGTCCACTTTCTGGTTGTGCGAGAAGATGCAACAGGGCATAACATAAGAAAAGAATTTTTCCAGGATGGCCATCTTTTTTACTTGATCCAGGCCCTTGATATAACCGGCTTCGCCTCGGCCCAGTATCTGAATCCTGTCATGTGCAAAATCAGAATAATATCCGGCAAAAGTGATACCTGGTCTGTTAATCAAAGGGGTTGACACTTTCTTCCCCAGCCCTTTTTCCCCGGCTTTTAGAACAAGTTTCAAATTATGTTCTTTTTCTCCGATCTTGATGATCTCTTTAATCGTGATCTCTTGTTTTATTCTATCTGTCACGCTATTTTGTATCTCCCTACTGTATTCTTTGATTCCCAGTAAATGATGAACATCTGATTATCATTTTTATATATAACATACCGGTAGTGTGATCTTAATTTTTCAAAGACCTTGTAATCATTCATATCCTGGATATCCATGACTTTTCTCTTTAACCTTGTCCGATTTATTTTATACTCAATAGAAAATTTTTCCATCCTGATTTTTGACATCATAAAAAACTTCCATTTTGGAGGAGGTTTTAAAAGAAAGGTCTGATTCCTGTCTCGAAAGATCAGATTTATCCTTTCTGTTTTTGCATTGGAAAAAATAATAAAACTTTTTCTTAAATATTTTAACTGAAGAAACGCTTCCTCGAGCGACATGGGTTTAAGTCCTTTCACATCTTTATCCAATACACGGATTCTATACCTGTCAGGATGATAGGGACGGTGAAAACCCCGATGCCGTTTTTCTCTTATCTCTTTCTGATTCCTGTCTTTCTGCTTGTCCTTAAATCGTTTAATGGCGCTATCGGCGGTATGCATCGTCGCTTCAATAGAGCTGTAAGGGTCCTTGGCAAATTTCTTATAATAAAAACGCCCATGATCTCCATGCATTATAATTTCCGTAAAAATCCGATTTTTTTCTTGTTCCAGTATCACCTGACAGTCAATGGGATGCTCCAGATCATTGATCAGCTTTTGAACTTTTTTATTAACAAAATTCCTTAAATTGGGTGATATCCTGATATTTTTTCCTTTAATATTGATCTGCATAAACGTCTCCTGTTCCACGAATCACTTCAATTTTCTCAAATTAGATGGCAATATGCCTAATTTCTTCCTGTATTTAGCTACAGTCCTTCGTGATATGATAATACCCTCTTTTTTAATAATATCAACAATAATATCATCTGCATAAGGATTTTTTTTATCCTCATTAATGATAATCGTCTTTATCATTTCCATCACTTTTTTCGATGCAACTTCCTTATTATCTTCTATGGTCCTTAAGGATGAGGAGAAAAAATATTTCAATTCATAAACTCCCCAGGGCGTTTGAATAAATTTATTGGATGTTACCCGGCTGACGGTTGACTCATGCATCCCGATCTTTTGAGCGATGGTCTTTAGCGTTAAAGATTTTATACCCTGTGGACCCTGGTCAAAAAATTCACTCTGTATTTTCGCAAGCGTTTCAGTCACCCTGTAAATGGTTGTCCGTCTCTGTTCAATGCTTTTCATAAAAAGGATAGCCTGCATAAATTTATCTTTTAGATACTTTCTTAATTTTTGACTGGTTCCTTTGTTCTTCAGCATATTTTTATAACGCTGGTTTATCCTCAACCGGGGGATCCATTCATCGTTCAATACAATGATGAATTTATCATTAACCTTCTCCACCATAACATCAGGGACGACATATTCTGATTTCTTCACCTCATATCCTTCTCCCGGATAAGGGTTAAGTTTCTTTATGATCTTTAATGATCTTTTCAAGGTCTCCAGCGGCACTCCTAATTTCCTGGCAATGCGGGAATATTGACGCTTTGTTAAAAGGTCGAAATACTTGTCCACGACAGGCAAAGCCCATTCATCTTTTTGGGGTAAATACTTGATCTGTATCATTAAACACTCGCGAAGGTCCCGGCAGCCTGTACCATAGGGTTCAAATGTCTGAATAATGTGCAAAACCTTTTCAACACCCTGAACCGAACAGCTCAATCCCCTGGCGATCTCTTCCGGAGAACAGGCTAAATATCCCCGCTGATCGATATTACTGATAATACTTTCACCTATCCTGAAATCATCAGGATTGACCGTTGACAGTCTCAATTGCCATACGAGATGCTCCTGCAGGGTAGGGGGCCTGGTCAGGGTTTTTTCTATAAAATCATGTTTTTTTTCTTTATTACCGTCAAATTGATAACTTGAATAATAACCCAGATCAGAAGTATCTTCAAAATATTTTAACAATTCCTCCTGTTTGGCTGTATCGATCTCGTTAAAATCATCCGTAGCATCTTCCAGGGAATCGTATTCAGCCTCCAGCATAGGATTTTCTGTTATTTCATTATAAATACGCTGCTCGAGATTTATCAGGGGCAGTTGCAGAATCTCAATGATCTTGTGCAAATAAGGGGACATGATCATCTTTTGATGTTGATAAGGACCAATATGCTGCTGCTGTTTCATGTCACTTTCTCACATGGTGAATTTGTCACCAAGATAGATCTTGCGTGCTTTTTTATCCTTTATAAGATCTTTGGCTGTTCCGGATATCAATATTCTTCCTTCATAAATAATATAAGCCCTGTCTGTAATCGTTAATGTCTCTCTTACATTATGATCAGTAATAAGCACTCCGATCCCTCTTTTTTTAAGGTTCATAACCATATTTTGAATTTCCGCCACGGCCTTGGGATCTATGCCGGCAAAAGGCTCATCCAGCAGAAGATATTTCGGATCTGTAACTAAAGCTCTGGCGATCTCTGTTCTTCTCCTCTCCCCTCCTGAAAGAGTATAGGCTTTCTGCTTGGCCAGTTTGGTTATCCCCAATTCCCTTAACAATTGATTTTTTTTACTTTCTCGCTGATCTTCGGATAACTCTGTCATCTGAAGAATAGAAAGCAGATTCTCTTCTACTGTCAGTTTTCTGAAAACCGAAGGTTCCTGCGCTAAATAGGTGATCCCGGCCTTGGCTCGTTTATACATGGGAAGATCTGTAATATCATCGCTATCCAGCAATATACTTCCTGAAAACGGCTTGATCAGACCCATGATCATATAAAAAGTGGTCGTCTTTCCGGCTCCATTAGGGCCTAAAAGACCCACCACTTCACCCTGATTAATCTGCATTGAAACATCATTAACCACAAACCTCTTGCGGTACATTTTCCTTAATTCGTTCACTTTCAGTGTACTCATAAAAAAATACTCCAGCTTACACTAATTACAAATTGCAAATTTTATCTTTTATGATAAATTATTCTATGTAAAATTGATTACTAGTTTTTCGTTTTACGTTTATCGTTCAATAATATAAATAAACGTTAAACCTAAAGCGATAAACTACCTCATATTTCACCTTCAAATAATATTTTAAAAAAATCTGTAATATATTTAATCATTTTGGCCTGATTTCAGCCTCAACATCATCATATAATTTAACTTTTTTTTCCTTAATGTAAACAATTATTTTTTTGCTGCGAAACTCGTCCTTATCATAATACACGATGGGATTCCCCAGCATCTCTATCTTATCCTGGTCCTTGTAATAGATCCCTTTCTCACAAAAGGCCACATAATTAGTCTGTGTTATTTTAACATCCCCAAGGGCTATGGAAATGTTTTCGTTCATATAATTTTCCATAACAGCCGATGTTATGGTCACATCGCGATTGGTGACAACAAGAACAGGACTTTTAAAAACTTTGGCATAACCTTTAACATTATCATATTCTGCATAACCGCCGGTAATAATGGTATTATCTTTAGGGCTTATCAGTTTAACCTTGTTGTACGCTTCAGCATAATTGTTATCTTTTCCAATGATCTTTATCAGCTGAGCGAAAAGCGTAAAATCACTCCTCCATATCTTGGCATTTCCCCGGCACAAGGTCTTCTCATTTCCTTTCTTAAAAACATACTCTACACGGTCGGCTTCGAACTTTATGGGCTCCACGCTCTCCTGGGAAAAGATCAGGCCGATCTGACTCAAGATCACCAGGATCATAATTCTACATTTTTTCATCTTTTTTCTTCTCATAGAGGAGCCCTTTGACCCTTTTCTTAATGATCATCTTTTCCAGATTATTATCCGCTTCCATCCCGTATCCCTGGATCACATCCCCATTCGGACGGGTGATCATAACAAACTCATCTGTATAAAGCTTGGCGGTACTGTCATTCCAGTGGAGTATCTCTGTTTTTAAAATAGAATTATCATGAGTCCGTAAAATCACATTACTCATGGCTGAAAGGATCTTTTCTTTTTCCTTTACTTCGCCAAATCGTGCATCCACAATGGTATCCGGTTTTCCATTTTGATAAAAGATCAAATGAACGCCATCCACCTTGATAAGGTCCTCATCCCGAAAAACATCAGCTTTTTGCGAGGAAAGGACCCATACTGATCTTCCTTTGGATGTAAAATGGTATGAAAAATCGTAAAGGATAACATCCGGAATTTTAGCATTGGTCTGACCCATTTGAACAGCCGTAGTTACTGCTCTTTTATGGCAGTTTAACATCAAACCAAAGAAAAGAATTATGTATAATATTCTAAGGCTTTTTTCCATAATTTATTTTCTTCTAATAGCATATCAATAAATTCTCTAACCGCTCCTCTGCCGCCTCCGGTCCGTAAATTAATATGCGCTATCTTTTTTATCTTTTGATGAGCGTCGGCCACCGCTACTTTTAAACCAACTTTTTTAAACAGTTCCATATCGATCACATCATCCGCTACAAATGCCATCTCTTCTTCTTTCACAGAAAATTCCTTTTTTATTTCAGCAATAACAGATCCTTTTTGTTTAATGCCCTGCAGTATCTTTTCGATACCCAGTTCTGAGGCACGCTTGATCACAATGGTGGATACCCGCCCGGTGACGATCACAAATTTATATCCTGCTTGAAGAGCCATTTTGATCCCGGACCCGTCCTTCACACAAAACTTTTTCATTTCTTCACCATTTGAAGTGTAGTAAAGGCCTCCATCTGTCAGGACACCGTCAACATCAAGTATGATCAGCTTGACCATCTTTAACTTTTTCTTAATTTCCTGCTTCATGTGACGATCAATAAATACCGGCTTTTAATATATCATGAATATGTAACAGACCTTTAGGCTGATCCTCTTCATTGATGATCAGCAGAGAGGTGATCTTGCCCTCCATGATCTGCAAAGCCCTGGCGACAAACTCATCCTCCGAAATGGTTTTGGGCTCTTTGGTCATGAATTCTGAGGCTTTTTTATCCATGATGTTTTCTGTTTTTAAAAGTATCCTTTTTAAATCTCCATCAACGATAACGCCTTTTAATTTCTTCTGTCCATCAACAATAATGGCCACACCAAATCTTTTATCAATGATCGTATGGATAACGTCTCTCATGGTGGCTCTTTCATTCACCAGAGGCAACTGGTTACCGATATGCATCAAATCTTTTACCTTTAACAATTTTTTACTTAAAAGACCTCCGGGATGAAAAAGAGCGAAATCTTCCTTTGTGAATTTTTTTAACTTCAGCAGAGCAACCGCTATCGCGTCTCCGATGACCAGCTGCGCCGTGGAAGAGCAGGTAGGGGCCAGGTTCAAAGGGCAGGCTTCATTTTCTACACCCATATTCAAAACAACATTGCTGTTTTTTGATATGACAGCATGAGGCCGTGAGGTTATGGAGATCAGAGAAATATTAAATCTTTTCAAGTACGGGAGGATGCGCACGATCTCATCCGTTTCCCCGCTTTTCGAAAGGGCTATCACAACATCATCCCTGAGAATATTACCCAGATCTCCGTGACTTCCCTCTGCGGGATTAAGATAAAAAGCCGGTGTTCCCGTACTGGTCAGTGTTGCCGCGATCTTTTTAGCTATAATACCTGATTTCCCCATGCCCGTTACTATCACCTTGCCCTTGGAATTATATATTAATTTAACAGCCTTTTCGAAATGGGGACCGATTTTTTTCTTTACCATTTCCAGAGCTTTTATCTCATCCTGTATTACTTTTAATCCAACTTTTACAATATCAACCATTTTTACATATCACCTCACGGATCTTCAATGCCTCTTTGATGATAGTCTTTACATCACTCAACGGCCATTGGCTGGAGGCATCACTTTGAGCCTTCGATGGTTCAGGATGTATCTCCATAAAAAGTCCATCTACCCCGGCCCCTATACTGGCACGGATCAGGGCAGGGACCACCTCGCGCATACCCCCTGTCCTGTTCTCCCCCACTGACGGCATTTGAACGCTATGAGTCGCGTCAAAAATTATCGGATATCCGAATTTCTTCATAACAGGTATACCTGAAAAATCAACAACCAGTCTCCCGTAACCAAAGCAGGTTCCTCTTTCTGTTATAAGGATTTTTTTATTTCCTGTTGACTCCACTTTCTCAATAATGTATTGAACCGCATGGGGAGAGATAAATTGCCCTTTTTTAATATTTATCTTTCTTCCTGTCTTTCCGGCAGCCAATAAAAGGTCAGTCTGCCGGCAGAGAAAAGCCGGTATCTGAATGATATCCGCCACCTCTGAGACTTTTCCCACATCCTGAGGGCAATGCACATCCACAAGCAATTCCACAGGGATGTCTTTTTTCAATTTTTTCAGTATGGACAACCCTTTTTCCAGGCCGGGACCACGATAGGATTCGATCGATGTTCGGTTAGCTTTATCATAGGAAGCCTTAAATATAAAAGGTATATTCAGGTCATGGCATATATCTTTAAGTGTTTCAGCTGTATGATAAAGCATTTTTTCATCTTCAATAACACATGGGCCGCCAATAAATAACAATTTTTTCATTAATAAAAAACCTCTTTAAGCAAAAATTATGCCTAATTTCCAGAATAATTTAAAATTTAATAGATGTATGGGGAAAAATCAAGGAAATTAAATGAAGTACTATGTACTATGTTCTAGGTTCTATGTTATTTTCAAATTCTTAACTTAGTACTTTGTACTTTCCTTTATTTGCTATGAAAGATCTTCATATCCACCTTGATACCTTTGGCTTTCAACTCTTCCATAAATGAAGGCACAATGCCTGTTGAACTGAATACACCTTTTACTTTTTTATTCTGATCAAGACCTGTCTGTCTGAAACAGAACAGTTCCTGCAATGTCACAACATCCCCTTCCATTCCTGTTACTTCACTGACAGAAAGCATCTTTCGGCTCCCGTCCGACAAACGACCGATCTGAACGATGAGATCGATGGCAGAACCTATCTGCTCACGGATCGCTTTTGAAGGCAGTTCCATTCCGGCCATCAAACACAGGGTCTCCAGCCTTCTGATGCAGTCCCTGGGTGAATTACTGTGTACTGTGGTCAAAGAGCCGTCATGACCGGTATTCATGGCCTGAAGCATATCCAGGGCTTCTCCCCCGCGGCATTCTCCCACAACGATCCTGTCAGGCCTCATCCTCAGGGTATTTCTGACCAGATCCCTTATCGTGACAGCCCCGGTTCCCTCAATGCTGGGCGGCCGGCTCTCAAGACGCACTACATGGGGCTGCTGCAGCTGTAACTCGGCTGAATCCTCTACGGTGATGATCCTTTCATCTTCAGGAATAAAGCCGGAAAGAATATTTAAAAGGGTGGTCTTTCCTGAACCTGTCCCTCCTGAAATAACAATGTTTTTCCTGATAAGAACAGACCAGTTAAGAAATTCAAGCATCTGACCGCTGGCAGAACCAAATCGGATCAGATCATCCGGTTTTAATTTTTCTTTGAAAAACTTTCTTATGGTGAGCGTGGGCCCTTTTAACGCCAGGGGAGGGATAATAGCGTGGACCCTTGATCCATCTAAAAGTCTGGCATCAACATAAGGTGATGAATCATCGATCCTTCTGCCCAGAGGCGTAACAATCCTTTCAATAAATTTTAAAAGCTGTTTATCAGAAAGAAATTTAATATCCGCCAGCTGAAGCTTCCCTTTCTTCTCCACGTAGGTCTCATCTTTATTGATGACCATGATCTCTGTTATATCAGGGTTTTTTAATAAGGGTTCAAGGGGGCCCAGTCCCAGGGCTTCATCCAGGATCTCACTGACCAGTTTTTCTCTAATCACCCTGTCTCTGGGAGATTCTTTCTCTTCTGCTAAAAGCTGATCAATGATCTTTCGGGTCTCCGTTTCCAGTTTCGATTTTGCCATATTGAGATCGAGCTTTATTTCAGTGACCAGTTTTTTATGAATATTCTGCTTTACATTGTTATACAATATATTTAAATCTTCGCCTTTAGCTTTTTTCGGTTCCTTTTCTTTTTCTGCGGCTCCTGCCTCTGTCTGGATCCTTTCTTTACGTCTTTTTTTCATAACATCCGTAATAATGGCGAATATTTTTGTTTTGCCCTCTCCTTTGCCTTTTTCGATGATCTGGGCCAATTTGGTGATCTCCTGAGCAAAGGCGCTCTTTGGATGCAATTCGATCACAGGTTTTCCTACCTGCAGGGAATCAATGACATTTTCCGGATCAAAAGGTAACTGATAGAAAATATCCAATCCCAGCGCTTCTTTTACCTCTTCGGCCTTGAGGGCGTTTTTTATATTCTGTTGATTAACGATCACCTTGAACAGTTCATTCGGATACAGATTTTCTTTAAACAGGGCCAGGGCCTCTTTCATATTGATCATAGAGGGGATCTCCGGCAAAGTGGTGAGGAAAACAACATCAGAGAAATCAAAGGCCGTTTTTACTGATTCATTTAGCACAGAAGGATTTCCAATAATAATATAATCAAATACCTTTTTTGCGATATCCAGGAATCGTCCCAGATTAACCACCTGTATTTTACCGATATCATTGTGATCTTCTGCAAAAGGCATAATGGACAATTTCTTTTTTCCAATCGAGTAATCGTTCATATATCCCGGGAGGGTCTTTTCACTCAGCTTTCCCATGTTCAGAGAACTGAGATAATATTTAAAATTAATATCAAATAGAGCGACAAGGTCTTTGGTGTAAAAATCTTCAATAGATAAAAGCAGTACGTTTTTTTGCGTGTTCATGCACAACCCGGTAGCCAGATTGACAGACGTAACAGTAACACCGCTTCCCCCTTTGGGTGAATAAATCGATATGATACGACCTTTTTCTTCTGCCATACATTCCTCCGTTACAATTTATCGAAACCTAATCGTTCCCAACTTTTATAAATATTTCAACCCTTCTGTTCCTGGAGCGACCTTTTTCATTTATATTTTTCACTTTAGGTTCACTCTCCCCTTTCCCAACAGATATAATGTTGCTGATCTCCTTTTGAGCATTTTTTATCAGATAATCTTTTACGCTCTCCGCCCGTCTGATTGACAGTGTCTTATTATAACGTTCCGTTCCCACACTGTCTGTATGACCAATGAGTTTTATGGATGTCACAGGCGACTTTTCAATAAACGAGATAAGATTGGCTAGATTCTGATAATTATCTTCTTTGATCAAACAGGAGTCAAAATCAAAGAGAATATCCGGAAAGCTTTTTTTAAAGACCTTGCCGTCAATGATTCTGAACTTTTGCGTTAAAAAACTCTGATTGCAGGCCCTGTCCCGAGCCATAAAACGGATATAATACGCCTGACCAGCGGTCTCTGTGTTTTTAAACAAATTCCCCATGTTCCATTTGATATCCCCTTTTAATTCATCGCTTCCATTCGTGGCCAGATAGATATGGTCCATACTGTCAGAAATGCTCAAGGACCAGTTCTGTATACCTTGATCATCACGGGCCAGGGGCTGAAGCGTGAAATCATCCAATTCCCCACGAGCCAGATATTCATTGGTAAAATTTATTTTCAGGGTCGGGTAATAGGTATCCACGATAATATCAAAAAAATCCAATCCCCTTTGAAAATTAGACACAAGGGAACAGTAGCAATAATACATGCCATCAAGCACCAGATTTTCCTTTTGATCAAAACCATCCCAGATATAAGTATTGGAGGAAAGGTCTACTTTCTTTATCAGGTTTTCTTCTGAATCCATAATAAATAAATACTTGGTCTTCTCAAATATGTCCTGTATCCATATTGATGTTGTATCGCACCTCAGATCTCCATTGGGCGAAAAATATTTATTTTCTACAAGAAGAGGAAATGTTCTTTCATTAATGATCTGGATCTCCTTTTCGATCGTATTCGTGAATATCTCTTTAACACCTTTTCTATACATGATGTCGACTTTGAATTTGTATTTCCCTGAAGCCTGTTCTTTCGGCATTATTTTCCAGGTGGCATTTCTCATCTCTCTTGATTTTATATCCTTCATCTCCTTTCTCTTCTCGGTTGTGAAAATAAAATCGTTGTTGTCCACCGAATCAATGGCAGCCGCAATATGATCCAGGGAAAATTGAGAATTATTCTGAAGATGGAGGGTCACAAAAAACGGTTGTATCCGGCTCTGGAAAGGCATGGATAAAAGAGCGGACATCTTTTCAAAAATATATTTATCTCCTGTAAAATGGCCATAAAAAAAAGAATAGGTCCTTTCCCCTTTTTCTTTCAACTTTTTGGGGAACCAGTAGAAAGCCACAGCGCTGTCCAGGATACTTAATATATTTCGCTTGAATGTTTTCTTTCTAATACGCGGAATATCCCACAGGTTCTTCTGAAATTCCTCCCAATTCGCAAAAATAGCTTCATCCGGCTTTTGATATATAATATCAGAAAGGGTTATCTGAACTTTGAAATCATCTTTATTGAGCGATTGCAAAGCATACCAGTAAGGAGGCAATTTGTCCTGACCCAGGAATTCATATCCGGTTATGTATCCAAAATCAGGGATAAAAAAAGGCACCGCATCATTTTCTCCAAGAAGCGTGTCTAATGTGAACCTGAATCCGATCACCTGATCTTCAAAACCATCATTTCTCACTTTAAAGGTGATCTTCAGGGTGTCTTCTTTGGGGCTATATGGATTATTGGTCAAAACCAGGAACTGCTTTATTGTGACATCCCTTATTTGCCATTCATAATAAACCATGGAAGGAGTAATCTTTTCTGGCTTTTCAATAAAATTACCTTTAGAAGTACCGACCACATAATTTCTATCATTCAACTGTATGGTGGCAAAAGAAGTGGAAGGCACTTTTTCGTTATAGGTCATGAAGCCTTGATAGGGCCTTAATGATTTCAGAATAAAATGACCTTCTTTTTCATCCACGAGCAGTTCCAGGAACTTGTTATGTATGACAATCTGCTCGATATCAGAGGCCATGAGAACATGAGTAAGATAGATCATTCCAAACAGAATGATGAAAATGATCTCTTTAGATCGTTGGTGTTTGCCCATTACTTTTTCAGGTTTTTAAATCCTTTTTAACCTTTTATTGATAATGCTCTCTTTTGATTCGCTCTTTTTTATATTCTTTTCTTTTGTTTTAACCTCGGAAGCAATTTTGGAGGCTTTATATCTGGCCCCTGTTTTTTCTGATCCCCTGATATCAGAGCCGGAATCCATCAGTATGATCACTTTATGCAGCCGATTCTTGATAGCTATGGGAATGAGTGTGAATTTTACTTTTGCGCTCTCTATCGATTGGCCCTCTGTTTTAATGGTTCTGGCCGTGACCATTTTATTCAATTTTTCAAATACAGGGGAGAACTTGTCCAGTGCTTCCGGTATATTTTCACCCAGGATCTTTTTCCCTTCCTTGTTGAGGATCTGACAGGCTCCTTGATTCACAAACTCGACTTGCATATGGTTATTCAATATCAACACACCCTGGTCCATGCGAGAGATTAGTTCCAGTAAGGTCGCATCCGTTATGTCCTGGATCTTTTCCACCTTGCTCAATTTTGATTCAGCAAAATTGGAGAACTTCCCGGAGAGTTCATTGATCGTGTTGAATAATCTCTTAAAGGAGTCGATCCTCTCTTCAGCCTTTAACGGTTCTACCTCTTCATCATTTAAAATGGCCTGAAGGTTTTTATCAGCCCGGTTTATGATATTTTCAAAATATTTTCCTACCAGATAACCGATAAGGAACAAAAATATAAATCCAAAGATATAATTTATTCTGACCCTTTTACGCGATGAACGAGCAATAAAATCAAGTTTATCAAGAGATAACCCGAGATGAAAGGCTCCTGCTATATAAAAATTCTTCTCGATCTTTTGTGCCGTTTCTGTCTCATTGCCGGAAAGCGATTTCTGCATATGTTTCAATTCGTCAAGGACATCTTTTTTGGCAAAATGCAGAATGACCGGTTTGGAAAGGGTGATGATGGTCCGGCCCTTGTAGTCGGTCTCTTCATCCCAAACTCTGTCCATATTTTTGATAAAATAACTTAGATAATTTTTCCTGATAAATTTATCTTTCCTTTGTTTAAACATTTCTGATTTTAATGTATGAGCAATGATCTCGCCGTTCTGATCCACAACATAAGCATAGGCCACACCCTGTCTCTTGCTGATCTCTGAGATCAATTCGACAATACCGATCGTATCCAGATTTTCAAAATAACGGCCCATCTCAATGGCAATGGATTTTGTATAGGCCTTATTATTATTGATAAACTCCCTTTTAAGAATAAAAGATTCGTGATGAAGGACGAAATTCCCTATGCTTCTCATAAAAAATCCAGCCACGATCAAAAGGAAAAGAACAGAAATAACAGTATAGCTGAGAGCTAAATTATACTTTTGAAAAATGCCTATGATAAATTTCTTTATTTTCCTTGCTTTTTGAACCGCGTTTTTTACTTTCTCGTCATCCATTATTTGTTTTATTGATTTACTGTCTTTCATTATTTACTCTCCTACCTGGATATTTTTTTCGATGGATATCTCAGGGTGTTCGACTAATTTAAGTAAAACAGGTGTATCTAATTTTCTTTCATTCGCATCCTTGATGATGGTTATTTCCGGTCGGAAGATCGCATTGGATACGATCTTTACGATCCTGGCGGTTTGCCCGGTATTGAGTTCGACAATGGTGTTTACCGGATAATACCCTATCATGGAAAGGAATGTATTGGTGATCCTTTTATCAAACTTGGTTCCTCTATTCATAATAATATCGATCAAGGCATTATAGTATACATCCTTGTCCGTTTCATCCGCTGATTCTATCTTATTGGCATAATAATTGGCCAACCCGACGATCTGGGAGAAGGGATCGATCATATCCTCCGTTAATCCGGTAGGGAAACCTGACCCGTCAAAGAATTCGTGATGCTGCAGGGCGACAATGGGCACACGGTAATCAAATTTCTTTATATTGGAAAGAATAACATAACCATATTCTGTATGCCTGTTCATTATCTCTTTTTCATGAGGTTTCAAGACCCTCATCTTCCATAAACGGGGGGGGATCTTGAACTTGCCGATATCATGTAAAAGAGCGGAAATTCCCAGATGCATAAGATCGTCTCTTTCCATATTTAAATACAAGCCGATCAGCAAAGAAAGGACCGCAACCCTTGAAGAATGCTCAATGAGGGGGAATTCTTCTGTGTCTTTGTCCTGAAGCAGTTTAGTCAGGTTGTGAGGATTCATAGCGGCGGCTATGATAATATCAGTGATACTTAACAATAAATTTTTAATATCGATCGGTTTCTCGGCCAGCAAGTTCTTGAACAGGGCCGTTAAAACCTTTTTAATATTCACATAGATCCCCTCAAATACATGATACAGATTATCTTTTAACCGTTTGTCCTCTTGAATATCCACCTTGCGGATATTCAACATTAAAAGTTTATTAATGATATTTTCATCGATCTCTTTGCTGTTAGGTGTGATCAAAACGCCTCTGTCCGTATAGACATTATTGACCAGTTTCATGCCGGGAACCAGGTCAATGGTTCTTATGGTCTTGATATGAAGTGGCCTGAGTGTTTGATCCCTGTAACGGGTATCGATCATGACCTTTTTCACATCTGATTCTTTTAAAATTTGAATGGAATCATCGGTTAAGAACTGGCCCTTGAAAAATTTTATCGTATAGATCCCGTCCTGAACCATAACACTCATATCCAGCCTGTCACCGATCTGTAATTTATCCACGCTGACCTCTAGTTTTTCTGAAGCCATGGCTTAATATCTTTTCCCTCTTTGATATGGTATTTGCTGATGGACCCACAGGTCCATTCATAAACATGTCCCGCCTTCAGACCGCCGTTCAAAATCCTCCACGGTTTCATATCTTTTTCAAGTTTTATAATTTTACCCTTTTTATCCGTGAAGACAACATCTATGTTGAATTTCATAAAAAAGGTATGTATGCTCGAGCAATTTTCGATCAGGAACACCTCATTCTCCTTTATTTCATGATAAGGTATTAAACCAAACAATCTTTTCCAAAAAGTATTTGCTTTTATGATTTTCATATTGTTCGACGTTAGTCCTAAAAACGAACCTACTTTATAACGGGTATCGCTTTACTGACAATTTTTTTATCACCCACATAATTCTCTATTATAAAACGAAACAGATAGATGCCATTATTCACAATACCCATCTCGTCAGTTGTCAGGTCCCATGTTATATTATAATACCCTGCATTCTGTACAGTCTGGACAAGCCCGTTCTTATAAGACAGCTCTTTTAAGAATGAACCGTTCAAGGTATAGATCAACAGTTTTATATCCTTTATGGAACCGGTTGTCTTAAAGGAAATATATCCGTTCTTTTTAAAAGGTTTATCAACTCTCACATCAGAGATCAGTTCGGTAGGTAAGCCACCGAACGTTTCCGGTAACAGAGCATAATAGCCGCTTATATCCCTTACTCCTTCCACCATAACGCTCATATTATTGACATCTACATTACCGCCGATGTAATCCCAGCGATCCGTTCTCCAGTTGTAGATACGTAACGCCGTTTCCGTGATCCCGGAAGGCAGGTTAGCTTTATCCGTGTCAGAATAATAAACGGTCAGTGTTACCGGGCGTTTGAATAATACTGTTTCAGGGACAAACTGGCACCCGCCATAGGTTATCATATCATGAGGATAAGAAAACGGGATTGTCACATTCATCCTTATATCCTGATCAACAGAATAAGGCTGGACTTCAAGCCAAACGCGATCCTTGTCACCGTATACCTTTCCTCCACCAATAACCGTTATCAAATTTCTTTCATCATCGATCACATCCAGGCTAAAAGAGTATTGATAATAACTTGACGGTTGATTGTTCCTTCTATCGACCGGTAATACATAAATATAGTAGGTCCCCATTGTTTCCAGAATATCGTCAAGTTCCCATATGATCAAATGGGACCCATCACTGATCTTTCTTCCCGGTATGGTTACACCGCTTTCCGTTGTTAAATAGATGTCAGAGTTCAAAAGATCAACTCCACTGCCCCCCGCATTATCTTCCAGATAAGCGTAGACCGAAGAGATCCTGTATGTGATCTCGGAACCATGAGAGGGGATCACAGACGATACACTGGGTGGTGTGGTATCAATAGGATCGACTCCCCCCATATCCACTTCAAACGCCGCCTGTTCTTTCTCTGAGGATACATACCCTCCTTTCCACGCCGGAGAAAAATGAATTGTAGTTGGGGTCCCCGGGATTTCACTGTATGTGATCCCGGTCAGTTCTACTCCGGATTGCAGCAAATACGCTCCATTATTATATGAGCTATCCAATTTTATGACAAAGCTATATTTGGTGCTGAAGATCCCATCGCCGGCCACCGGACCGCTCCCCGTATAATCGATCTCGTGCAGGGAATTCCCGTCATCATAAAAGGGGACAAGCGTTTCATAATCATTTCCCATATCCCCATCCGGAGGATAACCTATATTTGAGGAAAAGACATCATACGCAAAAAATTTATCAAAGTCATATTCAGGATTCAGCTCCTGGCCATAGGATTTTATCAGCCCGCCGCCGGCATTGAAAATTGAAAATCCCGCTTTAGCGTAGGGCCAGGAATCTAAAAGATCGCCATCAGCATAAAGAGCATTAAAAGGGGAATTGGATCCAGCTGTAAACCCTAAATTCCTCATCTGATTGGTCTTGATGCTCATTCTATTCACCCCATTCCAGGAATACATCATCAATTTCATATTCACATATAAATTATCATCCACTCCATCCCCGTTAGGAGAAACAGGTGTGGGGGTGAGGTCCAGACTGACTATCTCTATCCTTAACGTGGATATTTTGACCGTGGCCATGGATGAATCCGAATCATTACCGGCCAGATCCTTGCAATTGATGTGTATATAATAGTCGGCGTCAGGCGGGCTGTATTCAAAATTCCCCGCATTGTTCTTTCCGTCCCACCAGGTGATAAAATTATCACCTGCCTCGGCCGGAGGCAAGGGCAATGTTCGTACTAAATTATTTAAAGATACATCTCTGTATATTTTAACCACAACATTATTCACCGTCTCACTCAGGGTATAGTTGATCTCACAATTGTCCACATAAGGATTAAATGAATTTGGTGAAATATTGATACTGTTTATAACTGGCCGTTCGGCGTCAAATGATAATGTCTGGGTCGAATATTTCTCTTTTTTTGATTGCCCTTCATAAAGGGTCGCTTTGAGCACAGCGTCCTGTACAGAGGTGCCTTCTTTGATGGTCCAGTAATTGGTGAACCGATTGGAATTGAACGGGGATGGATTAAGAGGGATATTGGGGTAAATGGTCCCGACATCGATCATCGCGGTGCCGGCTGTGACATTATCCAACAGGACGACAAACTTTACCTTATCTCCTATATTTTTAGCTCCGCTATTATCAACATCATAAACAGGATTACCGCTGATCCATTCATATGTTACGGAATCAATTTCCGCTGCTGCCAGATACACTGACATAAGACATAAACATAAAGCCATAATGATAATCTTATGATTCATAAGAAAAACACCTCCGTTTTAAGGCTCCAGGGTTCAAGGAAATGATCTTATCACTTGATCCCTAGAACCCTCGGACCCTTGAATCCTTCTTATTCCAATTTTTCTTTTTCCAGAAATTTCTTTTCCGCCTCTTTTAACTTTTGCCAGGCTTCCTTATGGTCAGAATTATAGAACACCACTTTCTTAAAATGCTCGATCGCCTTCTCATATTCACCCTTTTCGAAATATTCCAGACCATTCTTATACAACCGGTTTATTTTTTCTTTATACTCTTTCTGTTTGTATTCCATGATATCACCCTTCAGAGAATTAATATCCTTCTGTACTTTTTCCGGTACCGGTCCCAGCTCCATGAGCCTGGAATAGATCTTGAACGCTTTATCCTTTTCTCCTTTCTTTAAATAATCTCTCGCCTGATGAAGCAGCTTGTTGATAATGGCTTTGGTCTCGATCTCATCCATCTTGGCCTTGCACATAATAATATTTTCAACAATGGTATAATCCTCGGGGATTAATTTTGAGGCTCTTTCCCAGTCGCTCAAGGCCTTTTTATAATCTCCTTTTTTAAAAAAATCAATAGCGTTATCATCATATTTTTCCGCCATAATGATCTTTTTACGGTCTTTTTCATATTTCTGGGCCAGTGACCGATATTTTTCCAGGTATTTGAAAGATCCATAATTCTTTTTTATCTGATCAAATAAAACAGAAGCGCGCATAAATTTTCCTTTTTGAAGATTATCCAGAGCTTCAACAAAATTCCCCTTGTTAAAATCATCTTTAATACCCACGATAATGTTATTGACCCTGGTTTTGATCTCCTTGTTCAAATTCTCCTCTAACAGGTCCATCTTCTTTATCTCTTTGTATTTTTTTGCTTTTTCCAGTATTAATCTTGATTCAATAAACTCTCCATCCAGATATTTCTCCTTGGCCATTTCATAATAATAGTTGGCCATCTTGAGCGTCACATCAACACGGGGTTGTTTCTTGAACATTTGATTGAATTCATCATTAGTTCGATACCAGGTGATATCCCCATTGATCTTACAGAAAACAAAATCAAAATAATTCTTCACATAACGGCTAATACTGAACCGGCAATCTCCTTCGGATCTATATTTATTAAAGGAGGTCTGTGGAGAGACAGCATAATTAATTTCTTTGAAGAACATATCGAACTGGGTTCCGTCATTTCGATAAAAGAAAAGATAACCTTCCCAATTTCCGATGAACAGATCATTATCATTATCATGGTCAATATCAATTAAAAAAGGAAAGGAACATTCGCCTACATCTATCCCGTTAAAGGAATGATTCATGGAATCAGCAAAATCAATCGGGCGAAATACCGCATTATGTGGATCCCCTTTATTTTCATAATA
Organism: Spirochaetota bacterium; assembly: GCA_016931325.1. Taxonomy (GTDB): domain Bacteria; phylum Spirochaetota; class JAHITG01; order JAHITG01; family JAFGFC01; genus JAFGFC01. The sequence continues at coordinate 25,144 of JAFGFC010000093.1, forward strand.
ATTAATATACCCGTCCCTTTCCCCCATGAACAGATCATAATCATTATCGCCATCAATATCAACAAACACGGGGACAGAATTATACCCCACATCGATCCCTGAATAACTATCCTGTTTACTGTACCCTTTATTCTTTAGCTTTAATTTCGGCTGTGATGGTGTGCCTGTATTTTCATAGAATGTCAGGGTTCCTTTCAAATTGCCCAGGAAAAGATCATAATCGCCATCACTGTCGATATCGATCCAAAAAGGCACGGCTGCATTGAACGTGGAGACTTCCTGAAACGAGCTTTTAATGGATGTGCCGCTGTACTCCATTTCATACTCAAATTCTCCTTTCTTATTGGCCATATTCCTGTAAAACGCCAGATAGCCATCCCAGTTACCAATAAAGATATCCAGGTCACCGTCTCCGTCAATATCTATTGTTGAAAGAGTGGGGAATTCTCCTTCTTTTCTGTCCTCAAAATCAGTATCGATCTCTTCCCAGTTATCCCGGGCCATTAAATTTGAAACAGAAAATATAAGAATGAATATGATAACAAAATGTTTCATAAGATTGGCTCCCTTCCTATAACATTAATTTACTACTTTTTTATTCCTTGCTCCTGATATTAGGTTTTTCTTAAACCATGAACTAAGAACCATAAACGATGAACGAATTCATTACTGGTACTTGGCTTCAATGAACTCCTCATCCCCTGTCTTTAAAAAATCCTCATCAAGAATGATGATCCTGTCCCCGGCCTTGATGATATCCAGATCACTGTTGTAAATAACGACCAGAGAAGCCCGATCAGGGCTTCCCAGCACCCTGTCAGCAAAATCCTTTATTGTTTCATTTTTTTCTGCTATCATGAAAGGGAAATAGATCGGCTGATCATAAATGATGAGATTGACATCCGGCATCTTGTTGTACTCTCCGATGGCATAAATATATTTAGCCAAAAGATGCCACCTGTAGGGGAGCTTTAAAACTGTGGATACGATCCGGGCCAGGATATCTCCTGTCCTGACAAAATAGATCACTTTGTTCTCCCTGGCTATCTTTTCCATCAAGGCTTTTTTCTGGGCATCATCCAGAGTGTCTTCTCCCGGATAAACATAAATGGACCCTGTCTTGTCACCCACAAGCCCTTCTTTAGAAGCTTCGATCTCGCCCCCCACCCAGGATAAATATTGAGTAAATTCCAGATGGGACCTGTTTTTAATAAAAATGGGCTCCAGACCTGAGGTTGTTTGCCAGTTGACCTCGGGGTTTTCCACAAAATTATGATATTTATCATAGGCATTCGCGTAAAAATCATATTTCTTCCCGGTTAGCAGCTTGATAGAAAAGATCTCACTGCCTTTACCATCAGGAGCATTTTCGATCTGTATATATGACGCTTCCAGAGGGGTTATTTTGACAGGTATCTCTTTTTGAAATCCGTTCTTCATATTTACGATCAGCTGCCCTTCCCCTTTCTTTTTTGATTTGAAATTGAAATGAGAGATCCAACTTTTAAAAATTTTATCCGGCTCTCCCCTGACCCGCCACGTGACAGGAACAGGGCCCGTATAATGGCCTTGCTGATCATATCCATGCGCGTATAATCTTATCTCTCTCCCTGCCTCGGGAAAAAGTTCTTTTACCTCATCATCCTTGTGATTCTCTGTTCTTGTTATTTTGAGCGAAGCCGCCCTGCCTTCAGTCACCCTGATCGTTCCTGTTTCATCAAATCCGTTTGGATAGGCTATCGCCCTGAGCTTTCCGTCAGAGCCTGTCGCCACAGGAGAGAAGATGATACTTGATTGTTTGATAAAAATGTTCAACTTTTTCAGATCTCCCAGCCCGACCCATTTTACTTTCACCGGGCCCATGAACTTTCCTAAGGCATCGTATCCGACAGCGTGCAATTCCTTTTCATCATCCAGGGACATCTCGAGATCCACAATTTCCTTGCCCTCGGAGGTGGGTTCATCCACGATCTTTACCTTTATCCGTAACTTTTCATAACATTTTTTGATATAGTCCAGGGCTCTGTCATTGGCAGGTTCTATGCCAAGAACCTGATGAAAGAACGAAAGCGCTTCCTCATAATGCCTGGCATTATACATCTCCTGCCCCTGAAAGAGCGCCATCTCTACTTTCTGAAATTTATCAAACGCTTCCTTGAACATGATATTGATCTGGTTACAGGAAGGATGCTGTTCAAGAAATTTTTTGGAATACTCACAGGCTTTCGTATAGTTCTGATTATTGCACTCAATAATACTTTTTATATAGTATTGATATGACAGATCCTGTTTTTCAGATGTTGATGACGACTCGCTTCGAACAACAGGGCTATTCAAGATCATCAGTAAAATAAGCAGCAAAAGGGATCTCATCCATAACCTCCTTGTTTTTTATCGGCTTTACTGTTCGGTTAGCTGCCCTATCCTTATCTTTAATTTATCGATCACCTTTTCGATCAATTCAAGTTCGTCTTCATACGTTAAAGGGAAAAAATCAATGGAAACGATCTCCAGTGTTTTTACATCGATCAGCTCTATTTTTAATTGACGCTCCCCGTTCAGCACCAGGGTATATCCGTATAAAACCAGGTCGATATCGATCCATTCAGATAAGGCTTTCAGGGATCTTTGTGTATTGTACTGGCTCGGTGTAATATTGGCTGATTTAAATATCCCCAGTATCCTGTCCCTGTCTACCACGGTCATGTTCTTATCCTCGGAATCCTTTAAAAAATTATTCAGGAGTGTGGGAAAAAGTTTCATATATTCTTCCAGTGTTTCATCAATGATCGTATTAACAATATTAATGACTCCAATCTTTAAACCCTTGGGATAGCTTTTACGTCTATCCACACCCTCTTTTCTTAACAGGATCTTCTTATCGATCATACCGCTGCCCATGGCACCGGTTTTGTACAGAGTCAATCCCAGGAAATGATGATTACCCAGATCGGGATCCAACCTTTGTGTGTAATCAAAGGATAACCGATACTTGTTAAAAAAATAGAACAGCCCGGCGCCAAAACTGAGACCGGAGGCTTTCTCTTCAATAATATATCCCAGGCGTGGAATAAAATACCTTGTAAAATAGAATTCATTCCCTATCTTGAGACGGTAACTGGCTTCTCTGTGAGATTCAAGATCGATCTCTATTCGATAGTATCTTAAAGGTCTGTAAAAAATTCCCAGACCCAGGACCGTTGGGACAAATTGCCACACATCATCGTCATATTTTATCCCCTGACCTAAATTTTTTATGACCAGACCGGCGCCAAAATTAGGTTCTTTTCTGTTCATCAGATCAAGATTAAAAAGATTAAATCTATACTGTGCTCCCAGATCCACCAGAAAGGCTTTCCCGCTTGTATGACCCAGCTGTTCATGAACAAACTTTAACCCGGCGCCAAAGCTCAAGATACCCCTGTAAAAATCGATCTCATTTCCGTAATTGAGCGAAGCGATCATATCGTAAAAATCCAATTTTTTTCCGGTGCGGCTCCATTTATCCAGCTCATCGACCGATTCAGCATGAAGGTATCCCAGATTCAATCCCACTGTCCCGTAAAAGATAGGAAACGCTATGCAGGCATTATTAAAACTCATATCAAACCAGAGACTGGAATAGGTTATCTTTAATCCCTGCCACTTTAAAAAACCCAATCCAGCCGGATTGATAAAAATTGAATTAATATCATTAACAGAAGCGATCATGGCATTCCCCTGAGCTGCGGTTGTCGGATCAAAATCCATGGCCAGAACGCTCAGGCTGTTATTGCCGGCACTGGCTATTAAATTTAAAGGAATCAATAATAATATAATTAATCTAATCATCTCTTTACCTTTCGTTAACCGAGAATTGCGAGCCTAAAGGCTTCCTGTGAAATTTTTTAAAAAAAATTTCCAGGATTTAATCCCTGAAATCCCTATGGGATTTCTAGGGACGCCTACTAAGCCCAGCTGCTGAACGATGAGCTACTTTGCTACAAACACTTTCCTCACTTCATC
>JAFGFC010000011.1 GCA_016931325.1 Spirochaetota bacterium
CATATGTTCCGGGATTCCAATACAGGACAATACGGGATTATGCGTGATGTGGGACGGTGAGACATGACAAAGAAACAATGGTATGAATCTTTATTTGAAAATTATGCTAAAAAATATGATCAGGAAAGCTTTACAAAGGGGACGATGGGGGAGTGTGATTTCATTGAAAAAGAGATTGATTTTAACAAGTCCCTGAAGATACTGGATATCGGGTGCGGGACCGGCCGGCACGCGATCGAGCTGGCAAAAAGGGGATATCAGGTTACAGGCGTGGACCTGTCGGAATCGCAATTGGCACGTGCAGGGGAAAAAGCAAAAAAGGAAGGATTGAAGATCGATTTTCAGAAACATGACGCCAGGAAGTTGCCCTTTGAAAAGGAGTTCGATCTGGTCATCATGCTTTGTGAGGGCGGCTTTCCTCTGATGGAGACGGATGAGATGAATTATGAGATATTAAAGAACGCGGCCAAAGCATTAAAAAAACCCGGCAGATTGATATTCACCACCTTGAACGGATTATTCCCCTTGTATCATTCCGTGGAAAAATTCTGCGGCGTGTCATCAGAGGAAGGGAACTCCACTTATAAAAGCAATACCTTTGATCTGATGACGTTCAGGGATCACAATATTACCACTATAGAAGACGATGACGGCAATAAAAAGGAACTGAAATGCAATGAAAGATACTATGCGCCATCCGAGATCACATGGCTCTTGAAGTCCCTGGGATTTAGAAAGATCGATATCTATGGAGCCAAGCTGGGAGCCTTCTCAAGGAATGACGGGCTTACCACGGAAGATTATGAAATGCTGGTTATTGCGGAGCATTAAGCAGATGGCCGGTCGGATTTTTCACGTCCATGTGAATTGATCGGATCCTTCCCCCGCAATTCCTAAGGAGACTAAATCCTCGGAATTTCCTGAGAAATTCACAGAATTTCCAGGGCTTTGGCCTCTGAAATTGCTACGCAATTTCTAGGGGTCCAAGAAATTCCAGAGGGATGAATTACAGGGGAAGGATCCGATCCGACGATCATCCTGACCGTCGTAAGTATCGGACCAGTGGGGCGGTTGAAAAAGTCGATACATTGTAGGGGCTTGATTCAGCGCGCACCCTGAAATTCCGAAGGAATTTCGGGTACCAAGTCCCTGGAATTCTTTTGGAATTCCTAGGGGAAGCCTACTCAAAAAGTATCAAGCCCGTTTTAATGGTTTTAAATACGGGTTCGATAAATCGAACCCGTACATTTTAAACCAATAATTGACTTTTTCAACAGCCCCACGGTTATGTTACTTTTATATGGTTCGATGCCTCCCCGGGAATTGCGTGGAAATGCCGTAGAGCCGGTTGGCCCGGGGGAAGGAATTGTTTCGTAATACTTTATTTTATCTCTATGGCTACAAGGCCGCCATCTTGAGTGGGTTTGAACATTTTATCAAATTCACTAAAGATCTCGAACATTGCGTTATTATTTTTATTAATAATGGACAAGTCGCTTTTTTTAATATTATATTCGCCATCCATATTGATGATTATAAATTCCGGTGTCTTGTTTATTATTCCCTCAATGGTCGATCCTATAAAAAAGCATCCGTTATTTCCCGGTTTCTTAATGGGATAGATATTGAATAACGGTTTCGCTTCATAAGAATCTTTCTTGAGCACCTTCCCCATGTCATTGATTTTTATGCGCCAGATCTTTGACCGGATAATCGATTTTTTTTCTTTTTCCGGGTCATAATCGGATGATTTCCCCGCGATCAGGTAATCTCCTTTTCTGTGAATATCAATAACCCTGGCCCCAAAAAAATCGGTTGTTTTTAAGAGCGGGGATTCAAATTCTTCTCCTTTATTATTAAGTTTAACGGCTTCTAAACCTTTATCCCTTGCTTCGTCCCAGAGAAAGGAATATTCATACCGGTCGGCAGGATGGCCCAGGCAAACATACTCTTTTGTTTTTGTCTGTTTGATATCCCATAAAATACCCGGGTATTCGTAATTCCATTCCCTGTCTCCCTTATTGTCGAGCTTGAAAACAGAAGTGTCCCAGAAGACCAGGTCCTCGCCCATGCGATAAAATCTGAGCAAAAATCCGTCTTCTGTTATCTGAACAGAGTTATAGGTCATGACCATGAACGGTTTGCATTTATGCGTCTTTTCCCAGACGATCCGGCCGTCTTTATTGATCTTGATGATGTCGAATTTTTCTTTACTGGGAATCTGCGTTCTGGCAAAGGTCAGGGGATCGGATATATTAAAGATAAAAATACTCTCTTCCCGGTCCAGGCACACAGCCCTGGAATTTCCGGGTGTGAGCGAGCGATTAATATCTTTCTTCCAGGTGATCTTTCCTTTGTTATTTATCTTGATCAGCCTTAATTTGAATTCATACTTTGATTCGCCTTTTGCTTTTTCTATTTTGCTCCCTGCCAGGAGATATTCGTTATTTTTCAGGGATAATAAAGCAGAGGGGATAAATATTATATTCTTGTAGATCTTTTCCCATATTGTTTTGCCTTTATCATCAACTTTGGTGATCTTTAATATGTGGTCTTTAAGAATATCTTTGCCAAACGTTGATTTAATAATGACGCAATTATTATTTCTTAACGGCCACAGGGAGAGATATGATTTAAAAGTGGCTGTCCCGTATTCTTTTGACCAGCTGAGATCACCCTTTTCATCTATTTTTTTTATACTGACGTTAAATTCCGGGATTTTTTCTTCTTTCTCTTCCTTTTTTTGCGGGATGGCTTTTGAACCGATCTTATTTTCCCATACTGTTTTTCCCTTATTATTGACCTTTAGTATCCAGCCGTCCATATCATATTCTTCGTTCATGACATATCCGGATAAATAAAGATCCGGACCCTGTTTCTTGATGGTGCTGACAATATTATAGTAATACCGGTCAAATGTTCTTGACCATATGACCTTTTTGTCAGGATTGATCCTGTATATTTTTAAATCCTTTTTTCTCTCCTTTGATATCGGGATCCCGAAAACATAATAGGAATTTTCTTCTGAAAATATAACAGGATCCCAATTTGGTTTAATATCTGTAAACTCATAATGCCATACGGCATTACCATTTTTATCCATTACCGCTATCCGGTACTCCTCCCCGGTCATAACACTGAATATATATTTTTTACCTTCTATCTGTTGAATATTTTTTAAATCCTGTTTCCCCGTACTATTGTGTATCTTATCCCATACTATATTCCCATCTTCATCGATTTTTGTAAAGCGGATATCAACATCATATTCCTGTGACCACAAACGGCTGGAAATGATATATCCATTATCATGAGCCGGAATGACAGAGTAGCCATTAAAATAAGTGCCTTTGATCCTGTTTAACGAATATGACTTGCTCCATATTATTTTTCCTTCATGATCAAGTTTGGCGCAGCGGACATCATAATAAGCACGGCGGTCTTTACCTAACATATCTGTGGAACTCAGGAGAATGTATTCATCGTTTCTGGTTTGATAAAAATCATGCAATTCTTCATTAATTTCCGGATATTCGGCCGGGTCATATTCCGCTTTCAATACTTTTTCCCATTGAAGTTCCCCTTCTTTACTTAATTTTGTGATCCAGAGGCTTGAATTTTCAGAATTCCCTTCTTTTTTATCTAATATGACCATTAAACCATCATCCTTTGTTACCTGCACACGGCCGTCAAAAGAAAATTTCATGCCTTTGAAACTTTTTTCCCAGATCATCTCACCGTTGCTGTCTATCTTGATGATCCAGAATGCCGGCTCATCCTTGAATTTTGAAAAAGAAAAGCCGGTTACATAAAAGTGGTTATCCTGAGCGGCTAAAATTTCTCTGGCTTCATCATTTTTATCGCCCCCATACGTCTTTTCCCATTCTTTCTGGCCGTTTTTGTCGATCTTTATTATCCAGTAATCATTGATATGCCCCGCCTGGCCGATGTGACCAACCGCAATAACACTGCCATCTTCCAGTATTTGATGTGAACTGAACGACTCGTCTCCTGTTTTAGCATAAACAAAAGACCAGGGTATCGACAGTAAACATAGAAAAGCAATGGATAATGTTAATGATCTCATCTTTTTCACTCCTTGCCTGATGGACAGAAATTCAAGGCATACTGTCATAGATGATAGCAGGATTACCTATTTTTTGCCTGATTTGATTATAGCCCCTTTTAAATTATATATGTTCCAGTTGATTTGTAAAGAAATATTTGAGCGGGTCGTCATTCCACAATAATATTCGCCACAACGGCGCGATGGTCCAGGGTCTGATATACGGTACAGATACACAGATACAATCAGATACAATAATCCTTGAAATCTCTTTCGTAAGTGATAATTTTGTTATGTGGATATATTCTCTTTTACCAAATATTTCATATATGTTATCTTTTTTGTTCTGGCCAGTAATTTTATTGGCGGAATGCTTTTAAATGCGCGGATAAGGCAAAGAAAATACCAGTATAAGAAATTTTATATCTGTTCGAATGATGTCAAAGCAGGATTATCAGTATTTTCTATCTTTTTGATAATTCTTGCCGTGCCTCTTTTAGGCTCTATTTATCTTATCTTCTTTGGAATTGTGGCTTACGGAGGTATTTTATATTATCTGTTTATACGACGAGAAGACCTGAAATTAAAATTTCAACTCATGAGAGAAGAAAAGATCCTGACAGAAAAAATAAAGTTAGCCATTAAAACCCTGCCGGATAAACGGTTTTTCACTACGGATGAAGTGGCCAAGCTTTTTGAACTGGATCGGGCTACCATTAAAAAATACGAGAGGGATCTGGTACGTTTTACAGTTATTTACAGCAAATTTGGCGATGATATTTATACCAAAGAAGAAGTGGAAATATTTATTATATGTTATGCTTTAAAGAATAAAGGATATGATCTGCCACAATTAAAAAGCAAGATCATTGATTATGCTAAAAAACTGGATGATCTTGCCTATTTCAAAAAGATGAAAAATATAGGATTTCCTTTTAATCCTGAAGGAACGCGGAAGATACAGGAATATTATGAAAAACTATATAAGCCTAAACAGTAGCCGTCCTTGACATTTGACGCATCCCTAGGAATTGCCAAGCAATTTCCAGGGGTCTTGGAAATTCCAGAGGGTCGAATTGCAGGGGATGAGTCAAACGGACAGTCACCTTTTTAAGGAATGGTACCATGATTATTAAGAAAGTCCATATATGCAGCAGTTTTGATGGCTGTGAGCTGAATTCATTTATGCTTACAAAGATAAAGCAGTATATTGATGGGAATGGCTTTGTTTTAGTTTCCCATCCGCAGGACAGTGATTTAATAATAATCGGCACATGCGTTAGTACGGCATTTCATAGAGAGAATGCGATACAGTTCATATCAGATTGTAAAAAAAGATATGGACAAGGCAGAAAAATAATCGTGAGCGGATGTTTGGCAAAAGTAGTCAACAGGGAAGAAAAAAGTATTACTTATATCGGGCCAAAGGAATTGGAAAAATTTGATGAAATTCTGGGATGCGAGAATAGTATAAGCAAATTTGAGGGAAATTTAATGGCAGGAGAATTTTGCGCGAATGCTCGCCGTAATCCTAAAGAATATTTTATAGAGATATCTCTGGGATGCGTAAACGCGTGCAGTTATTGTCTCATAAAAAAGGCAAAAGGATATGTTAAAAGCAAACCTGTAGGGAAGATAATAAGCGAATTTAAAGATGGGCTGAATAGAGGTTTCGCCAGATTCATCCTTCTGGCAGATGATTGCGGCAGCTATGGAGCGGATATCGGCAAGGACTTTTGTGATTTATTACGGGAAATAGCAAGGCTAAAAAAGCACAGAGAAGAATTTGAAATAGTGATCAATTATTTTGAACCCTCAAGATTGATAAAGTTATATCCTAAACTCAAACCGATTATTAATCACCTTAATATACAATTTATTTGCATACCCGTTCAATCGGGAGATGACAGAATATTAAAGCTTATGAATAGAAATTATAAAATAATGAAAGTAATAAAAATTGTCAAGGATATAAAGAAGATCTCGCCAACAACAAAGCTCCACACCCACTTTATTCCTTGTTTCCCGACGGAAACAAGAGATGAGTTTTTCAATTCAATTGATAAGGCTAAATTTTTTGATAGCGTTTCATTCTCCTTTTTCGTAGACTTTGAAGGTGTACCCTCCTCAAAATTAACCCGAGTAGGAAGTAAGGAATACAAATATAGAATGTTTTATGTAATGGACCTGGTATCGAAAAATCAAAAGGCATACGGTTTAGGGACTGTTAGAACCCCTGAACAGGAGAGATATATCTCTTATAAAATAAAAAAGCTTGTAAAAGAGAGACTGGCCGGGACGGGAAAATGGGTAAGTATTACCGGCTTGTGCAATAATAATTGTATCTTTTGTCTTGATGGAGACAAGACGGGCAAGTTCAATAAAAACAAAGAGGAGGTGATGAAAGAGATTGATTTAAACAGGAGGGACGGAGCAGCACGCCTTGTATTGTCCGGGGGGGAACCGACCATCCATCCCGATATAGTTGATTTTGTCAAATACGGCAAAAGAAAGGGATACAAAAGGGTCCAGATGATAACAAACGGGAGGATGTTCGTTTATAAGGCTTTTGTTGCCTCTTTAAAAAATGCGGGTCTTGATGAAGCGGTCTTCTCTTTGCATGGCCATACCAGGGATATTCATGAGGCAATGACAGGGGCGCCGGGGAGTTTCTCCCAGATTGTACAGGGCATTGAGAATGCAATCAAAGCGGGGTTTGTTGTCAGCGCTTATACGACAGTAACAAAAATAAACTTTAAATACTTGCCTCAGATTATTTGTTTTGCGCATTCATTGGGGATTACACAAATAAATTTAATGAGAGTCATTCCGGCAGGGAATGCATGGAAAAATAGAGATAGCGTCATGTGTTCAATTGAGGATATTTCTCCGTTTGTACATGAAGGGTTGCTGGCAGGCATTGATAAAGTGATAAGTGTTATGTCGGATGCAATGCCTTATTGCCGGATGAAAGGATACGAACAATATGTTGCAGAGAGAATAGTACCAGAAACCAAGATGAGGGATAGGGATGTCGGGAGTGCGATAAAAAATTTTGAAAAGGCCAGATTGAACAAGGGGGCGTTAAAATTCTTTCGATGCAAAGAATGCTATTATAATGATATTTGCGAGGAATATTGGAAAGAGCAACTTGGAAAGAATGTACAGTGATGAAAAAAAAGGTATCGGTTCTTGACATTCGACGTATCCCTGGAATTGCTTGGCAATTCCAGGGGATGCATTGAACTAATTATATAAAAAATGTTATCTATTTTTGATATATAACATTCTAAAACATTCAGCCTGCTAATTTAAAATAATATCAGCCACCACGGCGCGGTGGTCCAGGGTTTGATAAGCATCACTCACCCATGACCCTAAGATCTCAATGTCTCTGCTTGTAAAGATGTAATCCACCCGGGCAAAGGGTAAAAACGCGTGATAGGTGGACCCGTGCCCCTTTCCTTTTACTAAAAATGCGTCGTTCATGGTCTTTGATATCAGCTCCACTTCATTTAGAAGAGGGATACTGTTAAAATCACCGGCAAGGATCGTGTGTTTGGGGTTGTCGCCTATTTCTTTCATGATCAGGCTGATTATCTCTTTTCTACGCGTGTAAGCTTCATATATAGCTGTATAGGAGAGGCCGTATCTTCTGTACCAGCCGGCCGGCAGATGTGTGGAATAGCAGGTGAGCGCGGATCTGTCAGGCTGGATTTGGACTTTGACCAGCGCCCGGCGGCGCTGGGCCAGGGAGATCCTTGTTGATTCCAGGAATTTGAATTTTGACAGGATGGCCGGCCCCCAGTACCGTGTCTCGTCTGTCGGCGGTGTATTGGCAGCATAGCCGAAGGAATACTGATATCCGAATTTTTCCGCTATTTTCGGCACGATCCGGGATCCCTCAGGTGGTATCCTGCCGTGATGATCTGTGGCGTCCGGTTGGGCGTGGACCGCTTCCTGCAGGGCGATGATATCCGGCTTTTCGTCCTGGATCAGTTTATTGATGTATTCATTTAATATATAATTCCTGGCAAGGTTCAAAGTCATGACACGGATCACTTTTGAGTGCAGTTCCCCTGCAGGCGCATTTAAAAATAACAGAACGAGAAATAATTTTAGGTTGATATTTATCCGGATAATGTTTTTTTCTCCTTATTTTAATTCTTTTTCTTTTTGAGGAATTTTTCAACTACTTTTTTGGCTTTTTCCAGGTCCTTTCGGCGGATCATGATCCTGAAGGGAGCGATCCCGCCAGGAGAGATATTGGCCGGGAACAGGACACTGGCGTTCTCATCAACAGGATAGACCTTGATATTATTTCTTTCCAGTTCTTTTGTTATTATCTGGACTTCAACGATTTCCCCGCTGTGAAATATGATAAGATCATCTTTCTTTTTTTTCTTTAATTTCATATTACCCCCGA